>JAYTAJ010000324.1:0-10150 GCA_043737575.1 Myxococcales bacterium
GGCGGCGATGCCGGCGGGGCTGATCTGCTCGACGTGATCGATCGAGAGGCCGCCGAGGGAGGCGAGGAGCTCGGCGCCGCCGAGGTCGGCGAACTGGCCGACGTGGGCGCGGACGGCGAAGCCGCGGGCGCGGGCGGCGGTGAGGATCGTGCGGGTCTCGTCGAGGGTGAAGGCGCCCTCGTCGCAGTAGACGTCGACGGAGGCGGCGCGACCGACGGCGCGCGGCAGGAGTTGATCGCGCAGCGCGGCGACGTAGGCGCCGCGATCGAGCTTCTGCTCGGGCGGGATGAGGTGACAGAGGAGAGTGGGGACGACGGTCATCGGGGTCGAGGCGGCGAGCTCGGCGATGACGTCGAGGAGGCGCAGCTCGCCGGGGAGGGTGAGGTCGTAGCCGGTCTTCACCTCGATCGTGGTGGTGCCGTGGGCGTAGGCGCGCTCGAGGCGGGCGAGGGCGAGGGCGACGAGGGCGTCGGTGGAGGCGGCGCGGGTGGGGGTGAGGGTGGCGGCGATGCCACCGCCGGCGGCGGCGAGGTCGAGGTAGCTGGCACCGGCGGCGCGGAACGCGAACTCGGCGGCGCGATCGCCGGCGAAGACGGCGTGGGTGTGGCAGTCGATCAGGCCGGGCGTGACGAGCTGGCCGTGGAGATCCTCGACGTGATGGATGGCGCCGATCGCGCGGGCGGCGGTCATGGCGTCAGCGGTGCGGCCGACCCAGGCGATGCGATCGCCGTCGACGAGCATCGCGCCGTCGATGATCGCGCCGAGCGGATCGCCGGGCGGGCCGTCGCCGGTGACGAGGTGGGCGTTGCGGTAGAGCGTCGTCACGCGCTACGGCTCGCGGCGCGGGATGCGGACGCCGCGCTCGTCGGCGGCGGCGATGGCTTCGTCGTAGCCGGCGTCGGCGTGGCGGAGGATGCCCATGCCGGGATCGCTGCGGAGGACGCGGGCGAGGCAGCGCGCGGCGCGGGGCGTGCCGTCGGCGACGACGACCATGCCGGCGTGGAGCGAGTAGCCCATGCCGACGCCACCGCCGTGGTGGAACGACACCCAGGTCGCGCCCGCGGCGGTGTTGACCAGCGCGTTGAGGATGGCCCAGTCGGCGACGGCGTCGGAGCCGTCCTTCATCGCCTCGGTCTCGCGGTTGGGCGACGCGACCGAGCCGGAGTCGAGGTGATCGCGGCCGATCACGATCGGCGCCTTGACCTTGCCGGTCCGCACCAGCTCGTTGAAGCGCAGGCCGACGCGATCGCGCTCGCCGTAGCCGAGCCAGCAGATGCGCGCGGGCAGGCCCTGGAACGCGACGCGATCTTGCGCCATGCGGATCCAGCGCTCGAGGCCGCGGTCGCCGCCGATCTCGTCGAGCACGGCGTCGTCGGTGACGCGGATGTCGTCGGGATCGCCCGACAGCGCGGCCCAGCGGAACGGGCCGCGGCCCAGGCAGAACTGCGGTCGGATGTACGCGGGCACGAAGCCGGGGTAGCCGAACGCGCCCGCGAGCCCGCCCTGCTCGGCCTCGGCGCGCAGGTTGTTGCCGTAGTCGAAGACGTGGGCGCCGCGGGCCTTCATCGCCAGCATCGCCTCGACCTGCACCACCATCGAGGCCCGGGCCCGGGCGATGTAGTCGGTGGGATCGGCGGCGCGCAGCGCGGCGGCGCGGTCGAGGTCGTAGCCCTGGGGGATGTAGCCGTTGAGCGGATCGTGGGCCGACGTCTGATCGGTGACGAGATCGAAGCTCTCGCCGCGGCGCACCAGCGCGGCGTAGACGTCGGCGGCGTTGCCGACGACTGCGATCGATCGCGCGACGCCCTTGGCGGCGTAGTCACGGGCGCGGGCGAGGCCGTCGTCGAGATCGTCGGCGACCTCGTCGAGGTAGCGGGTGTCGAGGCGACGCTGGATGCGGGTGCGATCGATCTCGATCGCGAGGCACACGCCGCCGGCCATCGTCACCGCGAGGGGCTGGGCGCCGCCCATGCCGCCGAGGCCGGCGGTGAGCACGACCTTGCCCGCGAGATCGGCGTCGGCGCCCCAGTGGGTGCGCGCCGCGGCGGCGAAGGTCTCGTAGGTGCCCTGCAAGATGCCCTGGGTGCCGATGTAGATCCACGACCCCGCGGTCATCTGGCCGTACATCATGAGGCCCTTGCGATCGAGCTCGCGGAAGTGCTCCCAGGTGGCCCAGCGCCCGACCAGGTTCGAGTTGGCGATCAAGACCCGCGGCGCTTCGTCGTGGGTCTTCCACACGCCGACCGCGCGGCCCGATTGCACCAGCAGGGTCTCGTCGTCGCCGAGGCGGCGCAGCTCGCGCACGATGGTGTGGTAGTCGGGCCACGACCGCGCGGCCTTGCCGGTGCCGCCGTAGACCACGAGCTCGGCGGGGCGCTCGGCGACGTCGGGATCGAGGTTGTTCATCAGCATGCGGAGCGCCGCCTCTTGCGGCCAGCCCTTGCACGACAGCGTGGATCCTCGAGGGGCGCGGACGATCTCGGACATGCGTGCTCCTTACAGCGCGACGCCGGCGGCGCGGGCCGCGGCGATGAGGGTGCCGTCGTCGATCAGGCGGCGGACCGCGACGATGTCGGGGGACAGCGGCCGGTCGACCATCATCGCGGGGACCTTGGCGCGGATCGCGGCGTGGACCGCCTCGAGGGGCGCGGTGGTCGTGAGCGGACGGCGCAGATCGATCCCCTGCGCCGCGCACAGCAATTCGATCGCGAGGACGGTGCGGACGTGATCGTGGATCTGGGCGAGCTTGAGCGCGGCGTGGGCGCCCATCGACACGTGATCTTCGCGACCGGCCGACGACGGGATCGAGTCGACCGACGCGGGATGCGCGAGCACCTTGTTCTCGCTGACCAGGGCCGCGGCCGAGACCTGGGCGATCATGAAGCCGGAGTGCAGGCCGGAGTCGGGGGCGAGGAACGGCGGCAGCCCCGACGACAGGTGGGGATTGACCAGCTGCTCGACGCGGCGCTCGCTGATGTTGGCGAGCTCGGCGATCGCGATCGCCGCGAAGTCGAGGACCAGGGCGATCGGCTGACCGTGGAAGTTGCCGCCCGACACCATGTCGCCGCCGGCGAAGACCAGCGGGTTGTCGGTCGACGAGTTGGCCTCGCGCTCGATCACCACCCTCGCGTACGCGAGGGTGTCTCGGGTCGCGCCATGGACCTGCGGCATGCAGCGCAGCGAGTAGGGATCCTGGACCTTGCCGCAGTGGGCGTGGGACGCGGCGATGGCGCTGCCGGCCAGCAGCGCCCGCAGCCCGGCGGCGACCGCGATCTGTCCGGGATGCGGACGCGCGGCGACGACCCGCTCGTCGAAGGCGGCGACGGTGCCCTTGAGCGCCTCGAGGGACAGCGCGCCTGCGAGATCGGCGACGCGGCAGGTGTCCTCGGCGGCGAGCACGGTGAGCCCGCCGACCGCGGTCATGTGCTGGGTGCCGTTGAGCAGCGTCAGGCCCTCCTTGGCCTCGAGCGTGATCGGCGCGAGCTCGGCGCCCTCGAGCGCGTAGGCGGCGGTGACGATCTTGTCGCCGTACTCGACCTCGCCCTCGCCGATCAGGCCGAGCGCGAGGTGGGCCAGGGGGGCGAGATCACCGGACGCGCCGACCGAGCCGCGGCACGGGATGATCGGGTGGATGCCCGAGGCGAGCATCTCGCACAGCCGATCGGCGATCGCGGCGCGGGCGCCGCTGCGGCCGGTCGCGAGGACCGCGGCGCGCAGCAGCATCATCGCCCGGGTGTGGCTGCGAGCCAGCGGCGCGCCGACCCCGGCCGCGTGGGACCGGACCAGGTTCTGCTGGAGTGCGCGGACCTGATCGGCGGAGATGCGGACCTCGGCGAGGGCGCCGAACCCGGTATTGACGCCGTAGACCGCGGGGGCAGCGTCGCCGCCCGCGACGACCGCGTCGACGGTGGCGCGGGCCGCGTCCATCCGGGCCCGGGCGTCGTCGCCGATCACCACGGCGCGGAACGAGTACGCGACGTCGGCGATGTCTTCGAGGACGAGCGGGCGGACGCCGAGCTCGAGCGGTCGTATCGACGAGGTCGCGGGCACGACTGTGTGTAGTCGCACCGCGCGCGACGGTCAACGGCCTGGGGAATGTCGACAGGTTCCGTTGACGAGAGGCAGCCCGCGATGGTGATCTAGGTGTCGGTGTCCAACCCCACGGAACCGGACGCGCGGGATGCGTCCGTTGCGCCTGAATTGCCGGCCGGTAGCGGCGACGGCAGTACTTCGGCGCCGACCGTGCGTCCGGCGATGGCGGCGCGGATCGACGCGCTGATGGCGAGCGCCGACGGCGACGACGACGATGGCGCCGACGAGCGGATCGTCGAGCACGTGCCGGGCGCCTTCGACGCGGTGACGGTCGCGGTCGATCGCGACGCGGTGCCGACACCGATCGATCCAGGGCCGATCGATCCGGGGCCGATCGATCCGGCGGGCGCGGTGGCGGTCGTCGAGGCGCCGGGCGACGACGAGGTCGAGAGCGACGCCTTCGAGGTCTCGCTGTCCCAGGTCGAGCCCCTCGACGAGCTGAGCCTCGACGACGCCGATGTCGAGGCCGACGCCAGCGTCGATCTCGACTCGCTGCCGGTGCCGCCTGCGATCCCCGAGCGTCCGCCGATCCCGAGCCCGCGGGTCGCGATCCCGCCGCGGGTCGCGATCCCGCCGCCGGCGCCGAGCGCGCGGCCGCCGATGCCGCCGATGTCGGCGCTGCGCTCGCCGCCGCCGCGGCCGCCGCCGGTCGCGATGGTGCCGCCGCGGGTCGTGGTGCCGCCGCCCTTGGTCCGCGAGACCGAGCGCGCCGATCTGCGCGCGCTGGCCGAGGCTGCCGCCGCCGATCTCGAGCATCAGGAGCGCACCGGCGCGCAGCTGTCGGACGCGGCGCGCGAGGAGATCATCGCCGAGGCGACCAGCCACGCCGACATCGGCGAGGTCAGCGACGCCAGCATCCCGATCGAGCTGTCCGACGCCGAGGTCGGCGACGTGTCGGGCGTGACCGAGCTGCCCGCGACCGCGGCCGAGCCGCCGCCGCTGCCGATGAGCGAGCAGCCGCTCGAGCATCGCCTGGAGTCACCGACCGCGATCGAGCGCGCGATCGGCGATCTCGGCGAGGCGGCGTGGGAGGCCCGCGCGGTCGGCTTGACCCGGCGGCTCGACAAGGCGACCGAGCGCGATCAGATCGCCGACCTCGCCTACGAGCTGGGCGAGCTGTGCGAGCGCCGTCTGGTCGACGAGGCCCGCGCGGTCAAGGCGTTCGGCCGCGCGCTGGCGAGCGATCCGTCGCTGCGCGCCAACCTGTGGGCGATCCGCCGCGTCTTCTACCGCCGCGGCCTGTGGCCCAACCTGATCAAGCTGATCGACGCCGAGTCGCGATTCGCCCGCGACGACGACGAGCGCGCCGATCTGTGCATCGAGAAGGCGGCGATCCTCGCCGACAAGCTGCACCAGGCCGACGACGCCCGGGCCGCCCTCGAGGACGCGGTGCTGCTGGCGCCGGGCTCGATGCCCGCGCTGATCGCCCTCGAGCGCGTCACCGATGATCCGGCGCGCCAGGTCGAGCTGTGGGCCCAGCTCGCGGCGGCGGTCGAGCGGCCCGAGCGCAAGCTGGTCTACCTGCTCGATCAGATCCGGTTCTGGACCGAGCGCGGCGCCGATCTCGATCGCGCGCGCGATCTGTTGAACCAGGCGACCGCGCTCGGCATCGATCGCGAGCGGGTCAACGTCGAGCGGCTGCGCATCGCCGAGCTGGCCAACGATCGCGACGAGCTGCAGGCTGCGCTCGACGCGGCGGCGACGCACCTCTTGTCGCGGGCCGCGCTCGCGGGCGCGCCCGATCCGTCGCTGTCTCCGTCGGGCGGACCGCTCGGGCGCGCCGCCTCGCTGCGCCTGCAGGTGGTCGCGATCCGCCGCCGTCAGGCCCAGGCCGCGCGCGCGGTCGGCTCGGGCGACAAGGCCTGGGACTACCTGCAGAGCGCGATCGCGCTGGCCCCGGGCGAGCCGATCCTGCTCGCCGATCTGGCCGACGTCGCCGAGGAGCTGGGCCGCTACGACGAGCTCGCCGATCTGGTGCAGAGCTGGCAAGCGATCGAGGGCGATCCGTCGCGGGCCCTGGGCCTGTCGATCCGCCGCGCCGATGCGCTCCTCCGCGCCGGGCAGCGCGAGCCCGCGCTGGCGCTGCTCGAGAGCCTCGAGTCGTCGGCGCCCGGCCTCGCGCCGGTCGTCGCGCTGCGCGAGCGCGACGCGCTGGCGGTCGGAGACGCCGCGGCGCTGGCCGAGGCGTGGACCCGCGCGGGCGATGCGGCGCGGCTCGGCGACGCGGTCGGTCACGGCGGCGCGCCGGATCCGGCGGCGGCGATCGCGGCGTACGTCGCGGCGGCGCAGGCCTGGGGCCACGACGTCGGCGCCGAGCGCGGCGACGAGGCGGCGCAGATCGTCCTCGGTCGCGCCCTGGAGATCACGCCGAACGAGCCGATCGCGATCGAGGCGCTGGTCGAGCTGCACGAGCGCGCGGGTCGCATCGATCAGGCGGCGGCGCTGCTCGCGGGGGTCGACGGGCCCGAGGCGGCGGCTCGGCTCGGCCGCCTGCTGCGCAGCGCGGGCCGGGTCGCCGACGCGCTCGAGGTCGATCGCCGCCGCGCGGCGGCGGATCCAGATGATCTCGGGATCGCGTGGCGCATCGACGCTGCGCTCGAGGAGCTGGGCAAGGACGACGACCGGCTCGCGCACCTGGTCGCGCTCGCCGATCGCGATCCCGAGCCCGCGCGTCGCGGCTACGCCCGGGTCACCGCGGGCCGCCTCGCCGAGGCGGCGGGCAACGCCGATCTGGCGATCGAGCTCTACCGCCGCACCCTCGAGGCGTGGCCCGACGACGGCTTCGCTCAGGCGGCGCTGCGCGGCGCGCTGCGGCGAGTCGGTCGCTGGGACGAGCTGGCGGTGGCGCGGCGCGGCCAGGCCGATGGCCTCGCCGATGGTCCGGAGGTCGCGCGGGCGCTGCGCGAAGCCGCGTGGCTGTACGAGGATCGACTCGGCAAGCCGCGCGAGGCGCTCGCGGTGTATCGCCAGCTGCTCGAGCGCTCGCCCGACGACGCCCACGCCCGGGCCGGCGCGGTGCGCGCGGCGATCGCGGCGGGAGAGCTGGGCTCGGCGATCCGCACCCTCGAGCTGTCGGTCGACGACAGCGGCACGACCGCGCTGGCGTGGGCCCAGGCCCGCGAGCGCGCGGGCGAGCTCGACGACGCGGGCGAGGCGTACCTGCGGGCCGAGGCGGCGAGCGCGGCGAGCAGCGTCGCGGGATCGCAGGCGGCGCTGTCGGCGTCGGCGTTGGCGGCGGCGCGCGGTGACACCATCGCGCGGGTCGCGGCGACGCGCGCGCTCGCGGCCCGCACCAGCGATCCGGCGGTGGTCGCGGCGCTGCACGAAGATCTCGGCTGGCTCTACGCGCTGGTGTTCGAGGACTTCGATCAGGCAGCGAGCGCCTTCGAGACCGCGATCGGCAGCGGCGACGGCCAGGTCAGCCATGGCGCGCTGCTCGGCGCGGCGCTGGTGGCGGCGCGACGCCAGGACAGCGCGAGCCTCGCGACCGCGTACGCGCGCCTCGCGGGTCAGCTCGCGATGCCCGAGGCCGCGGCGGCGCTGCACCTGCGCAGCGCGGCGATCGCGACCGCAGCCGGCGAGCACGACGCGGCGATGGCGCGGGTCGCGGCGGCGCGGGCGATCGCGCCTGACGACGTCGGCGCGCTCCTGGTCTCGGCCGAGCAGCAAGCGGCCGCGGTGCCGCCGATCGCAGGCGAGGACGTCGCCGCCGCGGTCGATCGCCTGCTCGCGCGCGCCGAGATCCTGGCGATGCGCTCGACCCTCGCCGACGATCCCGCGGCGCGCGACGGCTGGGAGCTCGATCGCGCCGAGGCCCTCGAGGCCGCGGGCCGCTTGAAGGAGGCGGGCGCGACCGTGACCGCGGTGCTGCGCACCAACCCGCGCGACGTCCGCGCCCTCGAGGCGCTGGTGCGGCTGGCCCAGCGCGGCGGCGATCGCGCGACCGAGGCGCGGGCCGCGGTCGCGCTCGCGCAGCTCACCGCGGGCGCCGACGCCAAGCGAGCGCTGTACGCGCGCGCGGTGACGATCTTCGATCCGGGCTACAGCGGCATCGGCGCCGGCACCGACGCCGGCAGCGCGATCGCGGTGCTGCGCCGCATGCTCGCCGACGAGCCGGGCAGCGCGGCCTTCGATCGGCTGTGCGAGCTGCTGCGGCCGCGCGGCGATCTGCGGACCTTGCTCGACGTCCTCGGCGATCGCCTGGCGTGGATCGACGGCGGCGGCGCCGAGCCCACCGCCGCGGTGACGATCTTGTCGGAGCGATCGCAGCTCTTGCGCGGCTTCGGCGACGTCCATGGCGCCGCCGCGGATCTCGATCGGCTGCTCGAGCGCGCGCCCGATCACGCCGACGCGCTGCGCCGCCGCGCCGAGGCTGCCGGCGATCTCGGCGACGCCGCGCGCGCGGTCGAGCTGTGGCGCCGCTACCTCGCGGTCGAGCCGCACCCAGGCCGCCGCGCCGATGCCGAGCTGACCCTGGCCCGCACCCTCGCCGAGGATCTCGGCGACGTCGGCGGCGCCATCGAGCAGGTCGAGCGCGTGATCGCGCAGCGGCCGGGCGACGTGGTGCTGCGCGAGCGACTGGTCGGGCTCGCGACCCAGGCCCAGGACTGGGCGCGGGTCGCGCGCGAGCTGCGCGAGATCGCGCGGCTGCGGATGAACCCGGCCGAGCGCGCCCGCGACGAGCTGCGGCTCGGACAGATCGCGCGCGATCGGCTGCGCGATCGCGGCGAGGCGATGGCGGCGTTCGATCGCGGCCGCCAGCTCGATCCGCTGAGCCTCGAGCTGATGCGCGAGCAGATCGAGCTCGCGGGCAGCGATCGACCGAGCGCGCGCGCCGAGTTGCTCGGCCGCGGCATCGACGATCTGCGGCGCGCCATCGACGGCAACCCCGGGGCCGCCGCGCTCTACGATCGGCTGGCGACGGTGTTCGGCTGGCAGGGCGATCGCGACGGCGGCTGGCTGGCGCTGGCCGCCCTCGAGGCGCTCGGCGCGCCGTCGGCCGATCAGCGCGCGGTGCTGGTGGCGGGCCGCGAACGACCGAGCGCGACGCCGTCGCGGCAGCTGCTCGATCCGCCGGCACGCGCGGCGCTGCGCGCTCCTGGCAGCGACGGCGTGCTCACCGATCTGTGGCGCGCGATCACGCCCGCGGTGACGCAGGCGATCGGCATCGACGCCGCCAAGCTCGGCTTCGTGCGCGGCGATCGCATCGCCCAGAAGGCGCTCGCCAAGAAGCACGAGGCGCTGGGCGCCGCCCTCGGCAGCCTCGGCGTCGATGACATCGAGCTGTACGTCAGCGAGGCCCGCGCCGGCCAGGCCCGGGTGCTGTCGGGCGAGACCCCGGTCCTGTGCGTCGGCGCTGACGTCGCCAGCGGCGCGTCGCCGCTGCACCGCTTCCTCCTCGGTCGCGCCGCGTGGCAGGCCGCCGATGGCACCGGCACCCTCGCCGATCTCAAGGACTCCGAGATCGCGTGGTTCGTGATCGCGGCGCTGAAGGTCACCGGCATCCCGGTGCCGCAGGCGCTCGCGGTGCTGTGCGCGGGCGAGGATGCGGCGATCACCGAGCGGGTCCGGCTCCTCGACAAGCACCTCGCGCGCCGCGACAAGAAGGCGGTGGTGCTGCTCGGGCCGCGCATCGCCGAGATCCGCGAGGTCGCGAACTGGCGGCGCGCGATGATGTCGTCGAGCCAGCGCGCCGGCGTGTTGTTCGGCGGCGATCTCGGCGTCGCGCTCGCCGCGCTCGACGTCGGCCGCGGTGGCCGTCACGTCGCGACCGATCCGACCGCGCTCGATCTGGTGCGCTGGTCGGTGTCGGCGCCGCACCTCGAGCTGCGCCGTGTCCGTCAGCTGGCCGTGGGAGGCACGCGATGACCGCCGGATCCGATCGGCCGCCGGGCTCCGAGAGCGACGATCTGCTCGCCGAGCTCGACGCGTGGGACAAGACCTTCGATGCGCTCCACGCCGACGAGGGCGTGGTCGCGGCCGCCAACGTCGCGCGGCCCGCCGCGGCGCCTGCGGTGGCGACGATCGCGGTGGCCGCGCCCGCGCCCGCGCCGGTCGC
>JAYTAJ010000325.1:0-10135 GCA_043737575.1 Myxococcales bacterium
CAGCAGGATCCCGGACCCGACCGGCGCGCCGTCGCACGCGCCAGCCGACGAAGTGACGGCGACGCAACCAACCCGTCCACGGGAGTGGATCAAGCCCAGCGCTCGCCGCGCTCTCGGGCGGCGCGAAGGTCACTCCGCGCAGGCGTAGCCGCGCAAGAGACCGTCGGCACTGGCGGCGATCACCAGGCCGGCTTCGGGGTCGACCGCGATGTCGACGGCGGCGGTGATCGTCTCGGTGCGGCGCACCGTCAGATCGGCGAGGGACCACCAGGTCAGCTCAGACGCGTCACCGCGCTGGGCCAGCGTGATCGCGAGGCCGTCACCGTCGAGGCGCGCGACCCGATCGATCCGCACGTCGGTGGTCGCGGTCGCGGTCGGGCCGGCGCCGACGGCGCCCAGCGCGAAGGTCGCGACCAGCTGATCGCCAACCGCGATCGCCGTGGTCGCGGCGGCGTCGACGGCGACGGCGTGGAACCAGCCGCCCTGCATCGAGCCGCCGTCGCCGCGGCACGCGTCCCAGTAGCCGACCTCGACCTCGGGGGCGCGCGGATCGCGGACGTCGATCGCCGGGCAGCCGTACCAGTCGCCGACGGTGACCCAGCGGTCGCCGCGGCCGAGGTGGGCTGCGCTCGCGTGCCACAGCTGGGTCGGCAGCGGGCCGCGGATCGCGCCGGTCGCCAGCTCGGCGATCGTCAGATCGCCGGCGAACGCCTCGGTGCCGCCGACCAGCCACCGCAGCTGGTCGTCGACCGCGACCAGCGCGCCCGCGGCGGGGACCAGCGCCCGCGCCGGCACGACCTCGGCGCCGTCGGCCATCCACACCCGGCCCTGGCCCTCGACGTCGACGCCCGCGATCCCCGCGCCCGGCCCGGCCGCCAGCGCGCCCAGCGCCACGCCCTGATCGACGATGGGCTCGCCGTACAGCGGCCGGGTCTCGGTCGCGCCCGCCGCGGCGATCTCCCAGGTCTTGACCGCGCCGTCGCTGGTCGCGACGACGACGGTGCGACCGGTCCGCGCGATCGACGTGATCGGATCGTGGAGGTTGTCGACCTGCCAGCGCTGCGCGACCGCGACCGCGGGATCGGCGCACCCGGCCAGCGCCGACGGCTCGGTCTCGGGATCGATCGGCGGCGGAGGGGCGGCGTCCGTGCAGCCGACCAGCGCGAGGGGCGCGAGGGCGAGGGGCGCGAGGGCGAGGAGGAGCGAGGCGATGGCGGTGCGCATGCCTTCAGGTACCGCGGCGCCTCGCACCAGAAAAGTCGAATTGTCTTGGCCGACGCGTCAGGTTTCCTTGATCGGCGCGCCGCGCCGCTCGAACGTCCGGGACCCGGACGGTCCGCACACCGGACAGAACGCGGTGAAGCCGACCGGCTCGGCGTCGGGCCCGACCTCGGGGAACCGGCTGCGGAACATCAGCGACGGCGGCTCGAGCCCCTCGGACAGTCCGCACCCGGTGCAGGCGTGGACGGTCCACCCCGCCCGCTCGTCGAGGTACGCCGCAGTGACCGCGATCGGATGGGGCCCGCCAGGATCGGGGATGAGCCGCACCCGCGCCCCGGCCGCGTAGGTCGTGAGCTGCTTCGGCGGGCTCAGCAGCACGCCGGCGTACAGCCGGGTGCCGCGGCCGAGCGCCGCGCCGGTCGCGGTCAGGCTCGGCCGCGGCGGTCCGTCCTCGACCGCGTCGAGCCGCACCCAGCACGCCTCGGTGCGGCGACCGGTGCGCTTCGGCTCGCCGTCGTGGACCAGCACCTGCAGATCGTCGGGGTACTGGCGGTGCAGCTTGCCGGCCAGCAGCGGATCGCGGCGCCACGGCCCGTCGGCGGGAGGCTGCACGCCGTAGGCGTCGAGCCATGGGGGGCGCGCGGGCAGACCCCGCGCCGCGACCTCGGCGTCGTCGAGGATGCGGCCGTCGACGCCGATCGGCAACCGCACCGTCAGCCGCGGCGTCGTCGCGACCGTCGCGTCGTCGGCCGGCCCGCCCTTCGCCGACATCCCGGCCTGCCAGTCCTGGTAGACGAAGCCGACGAAGGCGGCGCCTCCCGGCCACGGCGGCTCGGGTAGCGCGAGCTCGACCCAGCGGAGCATCGCGTTGCCATCGAGGATGCGCGGGTTGGCCACGGCGTCGGTCGATCATCGCACGCGCGAGCCCCGACGATCGGCCGCCACCACCGCTCCGGGGAGGTTACCTTCGAGTCATGATCGACCTCGCCCTGCCGGCCGACGCGCCGGCCGCGTTCGCCGAATCCACCGTGTGCGCCGCGTTCCAGCGCACCGTCGCCGCCCGCGGCGACGCCGTCGCGCTGCGCACCCTGGGCGGCGCCACCTCGATCACCTGGCGCGAGTACGGCGCGCGGGTGAAGGACCTCGCCGCCGGGCTCGCCGCCCACGGCGTTCGCGCCGGCGACACCGTCGCGATCCTCCTGACCAACCGGCCCGAGTGGAACTTGATCGACACCGCGGCGATGCACCTCGGCGCCGCCGGGTTCTCGATCTACACGACCTCGGCGCCCGACCAGATCCACCACCTGCTCGCCGACTCGCGCGCCAAGGTCGCGGTCACCGAGCTCGCCTTCGTCGACCGGCTGCGCGACGCGGCGCGCGGCACCGCGGTCGAGACCATCATCGTCGTCGACGGCGACGCCGCGGGCGCGATCGAGCTGCGCGCCCTCGAGGGCTCCGGCGATCGCGGCTTCGACTTCGACGCCGCGTGGCGCGCGGTCACGCCCGAGTCGCTGCTCACGATCATCTACACCTCGGGCACGACCGGTCCGCCCAAGGGCGTCGAGCTCACCCACGCCAACATGGTCTTCGAGCTGCGCGCGTTCATCACCGCGCGCGGCTGCCTGCCCGACAGCCGCGCGGTCTCGTACCTGCCCCACGCCCACATCGCCGATCGCATGGGCACGCACTACCTGGCGATGTTCATCGGCGCGACGATCACCGCGTGCCCGGATCCGCGGCTCCTGTTCGCGCACCTGCCCGACGTGCGGCCGACCGAGTTCACCGGCGTGCCGCGGGTGTGGGAGAAGCTCAAGGCCGCGCTCGAGGCCAAGTTCGCCGCCGAGCCGCCCGAGCGCGCCGCCGCGATCCGCGGGGCCCTCGACGCCGCGCTCGCCAAGGTCCGCGCCGAGCAGACCGGCCAGCCGGTGCCCGAGGCGCTCGCGGTCGGGGTCGCGCGCGCCGAGCAGCTGGTGTTCGCGCCGCTGCGCGAGGCCCTCGGGCTCGGCGACGCCCGCGCGTTCTTCGTCGGGGCGGCGCCGACGCCGCGCGAGGTCCTCGAGTTCTTCCACGCCCTCGGCATGCCGATCTGCGAGGTCTGGGGCATGTCGGAGCTGTCGTGCGTCGCGACCGCGATGCCGCTCGGTCGCAGCAAGATCGGCACGGTCGGCCGCGCCATGCCCGGCGTCGAGCTGCGGCTCGCCCCCGACGGCGAGGTCCTGGTGCGCGGCCCGCTGGTGATGCGCGGCTACCGCAACCTGCCGACCCAGACCACCGACACCATCGACGCCGACGGCTGGCTCGCGACCGGCGACATCGGTGAGCTCGACGCCGAGGGCTTCCTCCGCATCATCGATCGCAAGAAGGAGATCCTCATCAACGCCAGCGGCAAGAACATGTCGCCCGCCAACATCGAGGCGCGCATCAAGACCTCGAGCCCGCTCATCGGCCAGGCCTGCGTGATCGGCGACGCCCGGCCCTACAACGTCGCGCTGGTGGTGCTCGATCCCGACGGCGCCGCCGCCTTCGCGAAGGCCCGCGGCCTCGAGGTCAGCCAGCTGCTGGGATCGCCCGAGGTCCAGGCCGAGCTCGATCGCGCGATCGCCGCCGCCAACGAGCACCTGTCGCGGGTCGAGCAGATCAAGCGCTACACGCTCCTGCCCGAGGAGTGGATGCCCGGCAGCGAAGAGCTGACGCCGACGATGAAGCTGCGGCGCAAGCCGATCGCCGCGAAGTACGCGGCCCGCATCGCCGCGATGTACGACGCCAGCGACGCGCGCGACTGCTAGAGCGCGGTCATCGCGCGCTTCAGCAGCGCCTGGTGCTCGTCGCGCAGCTTGCCGAGCTCGGCGGCGCCGCGAGCCCGAGCGTCGGCCATCGCCTCGTCGGCGCCGACCACGACCCGCACCTCGTAGTAGCTCTTCAGCTTGGGCTCGGTGCCCGACGGCCGCATGATCACGCGGCGACCCTCGGCGAGGCGGAAGATCAGGACGTCGGACGGCGGCAGGCCGCTGTCGGTGCGCGCCAGGTCGCTGACCTCATCGATGGCGATCCCGGCCAGCGCGGTCGGCGGCGCGGTCCGGAACGCGGACATCGCATGCTTGATCGCCGCCATGCCGGCCGCGCCCGGCATCGTCAGCGAGACCTGCTCGGTGACGAACAGGCCGACCCGGCGGTAGATGTCGTCGAGGTGCTCGGCGATGGTGCGGCCGCGCGCGCGGTTCCACGCCGTCAGCTCGGCGAACGCCATCGCCGCCGACACGCCGTCCTTGTCGCCGACCAGCTCGCCGACGCAGTAGCCGAGCGCCTCCTCGTAGCCCATCACGAAGCGGCCGCCGGTCTCGGCCTGCCAGGTCAGCGCCTCGTTGGCGATCCACTTGAAGCCGGTCAGCGTCTCCTTGCTGTCGGCGCCGTAGGCGGCGGCGAGGTAGCGCAGGAGCTGCGACGACACCAGGCTGCACGCGACCAGCCGCGCGCCGTCGCCGGCGTGGGCGAGCAGGTAGTCGGCGAGCAGGACGCCGACCTGATCGCCGGTGAGCATGCGGTAGCCGGCCGCGATCGACGCGTCGGGGATCGCGACCGCGAGGCGATCGGCGTCGGGATCGTTGGCGAGCACCAGCGCCGCGCCCTGGCTCCGCGCCAGCGCCAGCACACGATCCATCGCGCCCTTCTCCTCGGGATTCGGGAACGCGACCGTCGGGAAGGCGCCGTCGGGCTCGCGCTGCGACGGCTCGGTCGTGACCTGATCGAAGCCGGCCTTGGCGAGCACGATCTCGACCAGCTTGGCGCCGACGCCGTGCAGCGGCGTGTACGCGATCGGCAGATCGGCGCGGCTCACGTCGGTCGCGACCTGCAGCGCGAGCACGCACTGGACGTAGGCGACCTCGAGGTCGTTGCCGATCGCGCGCAGCCGGCCGCTGGTGCGCGCCGCGTCGAGATCGCCGATCGCGATCGGCGCGTTCGCCGCCGTCTCGATCGCCGCGGCGATGCCGACGTCGTGGGGCGGGATGATCTGCGCGCCGTTGCCCCAGTAGACCTTGTAGCCGTTGTACTCGGGCGGGTTGTGACTCGCGGTGACCATCACGCCGGCGGCAGCGTCGAGGGCGCGCACCGCGTAGGCGGTGACCGGCGTCGGCCAGTGATCGTCGGCGAGCATCACCCGGAAGCCGGCGCCGATCAGGACCGCCGCGGTCTCCTCGGCGAACAAGCGCGACTTGCGCCGCGCGTCGCAGCCGATCACGACGCCGCGCTCGCGAGCGCCGACGACCTGGGCGTCGAGGTACGCGGCGAGGCCCGCGGTGACGTCGCGGACCTGCAGCTGGTTCATGCGCTGCGGCCCGGCCGCGAGCACGCCGCGAATGCCCGCGGTGCCGAACTCGAGCCGGCCGCTGAACCGATCGGCGAGCTCGCGCTCGGCGACGTCGTCGTCCGCGGCGGCGGCGTCGACCAGCGCGGTCAGTTCGGCGCGGGTGTCGGGATCGGGATCGCGGGCACCCCAGGCGCGGGCCAGCTCGAGCAGGTCGGATCGGGTCATGCGCGCGCGACTATACGCCGCCGCGCTTCTTCTTCATGCGGGCGATCAACCCATCGATGCCGTCCTTCTTGATGATCTTCGCGAACTGCAGGCGGTAGTTCTCGACCAGGCCGATGCCGTCGGTGCGGACGTCGTAGCAGCGCAGGGTCTTGGTCTTGCCCTTGCCGGTCGCGGTCACGACGTAGTCGACCGCGATCGTGACCGGCCGCCCCTTCTTCTTCGCCGTGACCGTGGTCTTCACGACGATCGCGCCGCCGTCGCCAGGCGCCTCGCCGAGGTACGCGACCGTGTACTCGAGGTTGGCGCGCAGGCCCTTCACGTAGCTGTCCTCGATCAGGCCGCGCAACAGCGCGAGATACTCGGTCTGCTGCGCCGTCGTCAGCGTCTTCCAGTGGTCGCCGAGGGCGCGCTGGCCCAGCTCGTCGATGTCGAGGAAGTCGCGGACCGCGGTGGTCACCGCGGCGGCGGCTCGCTTCTCCTCGTCGCTGCCGGGCTTGGCCTTGGCGCGCAACAGCGCGCCGATGGTCTGGTTGGCGGCGCGCACCGCCTTGGTGCCGGGGCCGTCGGCGGCCGCGGCGACGCCGGGCCGCAACGCGATCGCGACGACCAGCGCGAGCAGGAAGGCAACGGGACGGATCATCATCGAGCTCCTTGACGAGGCGGCGCCGCGGGATATTCGCCCGCGGCTCGGGCGACGCGCGCGAGCGCCAGGTTCCACTGATAGATCGCAGACGCGACGCGCGCGCGCATCTGGAACCATGCCACGTAGGCGTCGGCGAGGTCCTTGGCCTCTGCGGTGCCGACCGCATCGGCCTGGACGACGCTGGCGAGCCACCCCCGCGCCGCCTGCTCGCCCGCGGTGGCCGCCGCCAGCCGCTCCTGAGCGCCGCGCGCCTCGGCATTGCTCGCAGCCGCGTCGAGGGTCGCGCCCGTGATCGCGAGATCGGCCAGGGCCTCGGCGCGGCGGTGACCGGCCCAGGCCCGCGCCACCTTCGCGCGGGTCGTCCACGGCTCGATCTGCCAGCGCACCGCCACCGCCAGCGCGCCGGTGACCCGGTTGTATGGATCGTCGGCGAACGCGCTCGGCGGATCGGCGACGCCCTGGGCCACGGTGGCGCCGACGCTGGCGATCGCGGCGAGATCGGGCCAGTAGCTCGCGGCCTCGAGGTCGGCGAGGCGCGCCGCCGCGGTGGCGCCGCCCTGGGCCGCGCGGACCTCGGGACGCTGGCTCCGCGCGCGGGCGATCACCTCGTCGTCGGTGGCGACCGCGCGCTCGATCGCCTCGAGCGGCGCGTCGTCGATATCGGCCGCCGGATCGCGGGCGAGGGCGCGCACCGCGGCCAGCGCCTGGGCCTCGCCCTGCTTGGCGTCGGCCAGCTGCACCGTCGCCTCGGCGATCAGCACGTCGATGCGCTGGCGATCGGCGAGCGACACCTCGTCGTCGCCGTCGGCGAGCCGCCCCTCGAGGTTGGTCCGCGCCGCGCCGACCCGCTCGATGCCGTCCTCGAGCATGTAGCGCAGCTCGCGCGCGAGCTTGAGGCTCCAGTACGCCCGCGCGGCGTCGACCGCGATCTCGGCGCGCGCACCGTCGGCCAGCGCGCGGTGCGCCCCCAGCCCGGCTCGCGCCGCCGCGCGCGCCGCGCCGAGCTTTCCGAAGGTGTAGAGCGGCTGCGTGATCGACAGCTGACCGCCCGCGAACGCACCCGCGAACCGCAGCGCGAAGTCGTCGGGATCGGTCTGGGTGCAGGCAGCGTCGAGGCAACGGATCTCGGGGCTCGGCGCGACGAAGCCAGTCACCGTCACCCGCGCCCACCGCGCGGCGTCGGCCTCGTCGACCCGCGCCGCGGCGCCGTCGCGATCGGCGTCGGCCATGCGGGCGCGCTCGCTGCCGTCGGCGCGCGCGATCAGGTCGGCGAGCGTGAGCCGCGTCTCCGCGTGGGCGTGAGCGGCGAGCGCCGCGAGGAAGACAGCCGCAGTCAGACCTCGTCGACAGACGTCCATGTCTGCCGTTGTAGCAGAGGCGCCCACGATTCACGCGTGGCGAAACTCCGCCCCACTAGGACAGGCTGACACATCCACCCCCGCGCACCGAGAGACTTCTCCGCAGCAGTGGGTGTAGGTGACCGTCGGGCGGCGTGGTTGCCGCTGTGCTCCAAGCGATCGGAACTCCTCGTGCGACGTCCCGCGACGATGCGATCCCGCACCTTGGAACGCCGCGTGCTCAAGGCGAGGCCAGCTAAACCCTCGAACGGAGACTCCATGCGCCGCTTGCCTACTTCCGCCCTGGTCCTCTCGCTCGGCGCCCTCGCGCTGAGCGCCTGTGTCATCGAAGACACCTCGTACGTCGACGACAGCGGCACCGTCGTCGAGGGCGAGCAGCGCCCCGGCTGGGACGACGACGAGCGCCGCTTCTGCGCGACTCCCGAGGCGACCCCCGAGGAGGTCGCGCTGATCGATGAGGAGGTCGAGGACTACCTGGCGCTCCACAAGCACGATGCGATCGCCAACGCGACCGAAGGCACGATCAACGTCTACTGGCACGTCATCAACCGCGGCACCGGCATCGCCAACGGCGACATCCCCGACTCGCAGATCACGTCCTCGATGAACGTGCTGAACGCGGCGTTCGCGAGCACCGGCTGGACCTTCAGCCTGCAGGCGATCGATCGCACGACCAACGCGACCTGGTACGTCGCCGCCGACGGCAGCACCGCCGAGCGCAACCTGAAGTCGGCGCTGCGCCGCGGCACCGCCGACGATCTGAACATCTACACCTGGAACCTCGGCGGCGGCCTGCTCGGCTGGGCGACGTTCCCCTCGAGCTATAACTCCAACCCGAGCTACGACGGCGTCGTGATCCTGTACTCGTCGGTGCCCGGCGGCACCGCCGCGCCGTACAACCTCGGCGACACCGCGACCCACGAGGTCGGCCACTGGATGGGCCTCTACCACACGTTCCAGGGCGGCTGCGCGCGCAACGTGAACGCGGGCGACGGCGTCTCCGACACCCCGGCCGAGAAGACCCCGGCGTTCGGCTGCCCGGTCGGCCGCAACAGCTGCCCCAACATCACGGGCAACGATCCGATCACCAACTTCATGGACTACACCGACGACGCCTGCATGAACACCTTCAGCCCGGGCCAGAACACCCGCGTCGACGGGCAGTTCACGACGTATCGTTTGAACCAGTAGCGCGCATCGCGCGGGACGATTCGACCGGGGGCCGTGCAGGCCCCCTTCGCATTTTCGGCGAGAGCCCGGCTTGACTCGCGGCGTCGCGCCCTCCGACGATACGCCGATGAGGATGTCCAGGCTGGCGCTCGCCGCCGCGCTGCTGCTCGGGTGCGGCGGTGGATCGGCGAAGATCATCGATGCGTCGCCGCCGACCGATGGGTCGATCGACGCCGAGGTGATCGAGGTCGACGCTGGCGTCGACGCGCCGATCGGCCATCCCGGCACGGGCACCGTGACCGGCGCCGTCAAGGCGTCGAGCCAGGGCTACACGCTGTACGGCACCCTGCGCAGCGGCGACGGCTCGTCGGCGTCGCCGCTGTACCAGCGCCGCGGCGGCATCACCGGAGCGACGCAGCCATGACGACCGCGCGAGGAGGATCGATGACGCTGTTCATTCGCACCCTGATGTTGCTTGTCACCGTCATCGCGCTGGTCGCGGCGCCGCGCGTCGCCACCGCGGGCCAGGGCGACGTGCCGCTGCTGTTCACGCAGACCGGCCGGCTGTTCGACAGCGCCGCGCAGCCGGTCGACGGCACGCGGACGATGGCGTTCGCGCTGTACTCGGTGCCGACCGGCGGCACCGCGATCTGGACCGAGTCGCACGAGGTCGCCTTCGACGATGGCTACTTCATCGTCGGGCTCGGCAACGTGACGTCGCTGCCCACCCTCGACGGCACGCCGCTCTACCTCGGCATCACGATCGCGGCCGACGCCGAGATGACGCCGCGCGAGGAGCTGGTCAGCGTGCCGTACGCGGTGCTCGCGGGCGACGTCATCGGCGACATCCATCCGGCGACGGTCTCGATCGCGGGCTCGCCGGTGATCGACGCCGAGGGTCGCTGGGTCGGCGATCCGACGGGGCTCATCGGGCCGCAGGGCATGATGGGCGCGACCGGCGCGCAGGGTCCGATCGGCTTGACCGGTCCGATCGGCCTCACCGGCGCGACCGGTGCCACCGGATCGCAAGGACCGATCGGCCTCACCGGCGCCACCGGATCGCAAGGACCGATCGGCCTCACCGGCGCCACCGGTGCCACCGGATCGCAGGGACCGATCGGCCTCACCGGCGCCACCGGATCGCAAGGACCGATCGGCCTCACCGGCGCCACCAGATCGCAAGGACCGATCGGCCTCACTGGATCGCAGGGA
>JAYTAJ010000326.1:0-4382 GCA_043737575.1 Myxococcales bacterium
ACGTTGGCGGGCGGGATCGCGCAGGTCGCGACCAGGTCGGCGATGGTGGCGCCCGCGGCGAGGCCGAACGTCGCGAGCACCGCGCCGAGGTTGCGCGCGTCGAGGTAGACGACACGCTCGAAGCCGAAGCCACCCGCCGCGAGCGGCCGCACCTCCCAGATCTCGTAGGGGCCGACGACCTCGCCGCTGGCGTCGAGATCGACCGGACCGCTCGCGCCGTCGTAGTCGACGTCGCCGCCCGCGCGCAGGATGGTCGTGAGATCGATCCACTGGCCCGCGTGCAGGATGGGACCGCCCGACGACACCGCGCGGACCCGCGCGCGCAGGCCGGCGCCGCCGAGCGGCTCACCCGCGACGTGCTGCGCGGTGAGGCCGGCCGCGAGCAGATACACCGCGTCCCAGACGTTGGCCGCGAAGGCGCGATCGACGACGTCGGTCGCGTACGCGGCGCGGTAGGCGCGCTCGAGCGTGCGATAGGCGCGACCGACCGCGGGCGCGGTCGGCGCCGAGCCCGCGACCGGCTGATCGGCGGCGGCGACGTCGCGGTAGACGTCGGCGGGCATGTTGGCGACGAAGCCCGGGGTCTTGGTCGTCGCCGTGGTCAGCCAGCGGATCTGCGGGCTGGTGACGGCGTTGGGATGATCACCGACCCAGCGCTCGATGATCTGGAGCGCGTCCCGCTCGACTCCCGCCAGCACCACGACCCGAGGCGGTGGCTCGAGCGTGTTGATGTCGCTGATGACGTTGGTGAGCGCGGCCGGGGTGAGGTTGCGGGTGAACAGCTGCCGCGTCGCGTTGATCTGGCGGACCACGCCGTCGGCGTCGTTGGTGAAGAAGCAACCGAAGTAGTCGGAGACGCCCAGCGCCTGCTCGGTCGGAAAGTCGCCCTCGCCCGTCGGGTTGCACGACGGCGAGCCGCAGCCGCACGTCGACTCGGCGATCGTGGTCGCGCGGGTCGGTCGCTCGCGATCGACCGAGCGCAGGTAGTACGCGAGCGCGAGGGTCTGGAGCTCGTCGCTGGCGACCACGCGCACGAGGTAGCCGTCATCGGCCGGGCGGGCGCCGACCCGCCACGGCGTCGTCGAGATCGGCGACACCAACACCGCCTCGCGCGCCACCGCGCGCGGCACCACGCTCACCACCTGATCCTGCTGGGCCGGCCCGATGATCGCGACCGCGCCATCGTCGAGCAGCGCGTCGAAGCGATCGGCCACGTCGGCGGCATCGCCGATGTCGACGATCCGGACCTCGAGGCGACGGCCGTCGACGCCGCCCGCCGCGTTGATCTGCGCGGCGGCGAGCCGGGTGATCTGCTCCATCATCGCGCCGGTCTCGGCCAGCGATCCCGTGGTCGGCGCGAGCACGCCGATCACGACCGCTGGATCGCTGACCTCGAGCGACGGCTCGCACCCGGCGGCGGCCAGCACCGCGATCACCAGCAGACGTCGGATCATGGCGCTCCCGGGGTGCTCGGCGCGTCGGCCAGGAACAAGAAGTAGCGGTCGACGAAGTCGGCGAAGCGCGCGACGCCGTCGCAGTCGGGACACCGCGCCTCGAGGCGCCCGCGCGCGGCGAGGAGCGGCGCCACCGTCGCGGTCTCGAGCAGCGCCTCGCCGTCCCAGCCACAGGCGGCGCAATCGAACGGCGCGAAGAACGACTCGACCTCGGCCGCGCCGCGGGCATCGATGATCATGTTCATCTGGCTCACCATCACCCCCGAGCAGCGGACCAGCCGCACCGCGACGCCGCGGCGCGCGACGCCGCGCAGGAACACCGCCCAGTCGCGCACGCCGAGCGAGTTGATGTGATCGACGTGCTCGAGATCGATCGTCAGCGCGGCGCCGTCGGCGACGTCGACCGCCGCCGCGACGAGCCCCGCGCGTTCGTCGATCGGGCCGTGCAGGCGCCAGCGCGCGTCGGTGCGATCGATGCGCAAGGTCAGCTCAGTCATCGCGACGGACCTCGAACAGGTGGAGCGACGGCACCGGGGCCGGCGCGCGGTCGTCGCGGGTCAGCTCGACCACGCCGATGGCCTGGCCGAGCGAGCCGGGGTCGAGGTTGAACACCAGCTGGCTCGACGCGGCGTAGGTCATCGCCAGGCCCAGCCCCGCGCCCGCGGTGTCGACGCGGATCTCGGGATCGCGGGCCCGCAACTTGCCGACGTGGTGGCGGACCTCGCGGGCCCGCAGCGTGCCGAACCGATCGGTCACCTCGATCGCGACCCGCCGGCCGTCGCCGCCCCACCGCAGCCGGGGTCGCTCGCGCGCGCGCAGCGGTCGCTCGACGTCGCGGCGATGCTCGCGCAGGTAGGGCACGCCGTCGCCGTCGATCGGCGCGTTGTGGATCGCGTTGGCGATCAGCTCGTCGGCGATCAGCACCGCGTTGCGCACCGCGCGGGCCGGGGCGCCGAGCCGCGTCAACGTCGCCGCGATCTCGGCGCGCGCGCCCGGGCGATCGCCCGTCGAGGTCAGCGGGCGCTCCCAGATCGTCGCCGACCACGCCAGGTACTTCTCGAGCCCGAACAGATCGCGGCGCACCAGCTTCTGCACCGTGACCAGGAGCTGGTCGATCAGGTCCGGGCGATCGCCGCCGACCAGGTGCGCGACCTCGGCGCGCGCGACCAGCGTCAGCGCCGCGGCGCGCGAGACGTCGTACAGGATCACGGTGCGGCCACCCGTGGCGGCGAGGGTGACGTCGTCGTCGGTGCAGCGGGACGCCGCGATCACGATCACCGCATCGGCGTCGTCGTCGAGGAGCGCGCGGGCCTCGGCGCCGCTCGCGGCGCCGCGCACCGCGGTCCGGGTGGCGCCGAGCCCGCGCATCACCTGGGCCCGTATCCGCCGATCGTCGTCGATCACGACCACGCTCGCGGTCACAGCCGATACCCCACGCGCACGAACACCTCGCGGCCGGGGCCGGGCACCGTCAGCACCTCGGTCGGAGGCTCGCCGAGGACGCCGGTCGACGCGCGATCGTAGTCGTCCTGCGCCACGACCTCGGCGCGGGTGCCGACCAGGTTGCGGCCGCTGATCGTGACGTCGAAACCGTGCAGGTCGGGCGCGTACAGCGTCGCGTGGAGCCCGAGCCACGGCGCGGCGCGGACCTGGTCGTCGCGGGTCAGCCGCGCGCTCACGAACGAGCTCTCGACGGACGCATGGACCCGCCCGAACAGCCGCGGCGTCGACAGCCCGGCCGCGGCGGTGAGCGCGGGCGCGTTGGGCGGCACCGCGAGCACGTTGCGGCGGACGTCGGCGTAGGCGCCGCCCGCGAACCCGAACCAGCCGCTCGAGTCGCGGTAGCTGGTCTCGACCTCGAGGCCGCGCGATCGCAGCCCGGCCAGGTTCTGGTACTGGAAGCGCTCGGTGAGCGTCATCGGATCGACGACGCCGCGGCGCTCGATCAGCGCGCGCAGATCCCACTGCCAGACCGACGCCCGCAGCTTGAGGCCGCGGCGCGGCCGCGCCCACACCACGCCCTCGAGCGAGCGGATGGTCTCGGGCGTCAAGGTCGTGCCGGTCGTCGCGCAGCTCGGCGAGCACGCCGGCTTGAAGCGATCGTCCTCGAAGAACGCCTCGTACGCGCTGGGGTTGCGGAAGCCCGCGGCGTAGAGCGCCTTGGCGCCGTAGCGCTCGCCCGCGAACAGGAGGAGCGCGACGCGCGGGTTGATCTTGCTCTCGAACAGCGAGTTGCGATCGAAGCGAACCCCCGCGGTGATCGCGATCCACGCGGCGGGTTGCGCCGTGGCCTCGCCGTACACGCCCTGGATCGAGAAGTCCTGTGCGATCGCGGGCGGCGCGGCGCGATCGCTGCGCGCGCTCGACGCCTCGGTCGCGGTGGCCTCGACCGCGACCCCGGTGGTGAGCTCGAGCGTGCCGCGCCCGGGCATGAGCTGGCGGGCGTCGGCGAGGACGCGGAGCTCACCGCCGTAGCTGCGTGACGCGCCGTGGATCGCCTGGGTGGTGGCGTCGTCGTAGACCAGCGCGCCGTCGAGCGCGTAGGCGCTGGCGTAGGCGCGCGCCGCGACGCTGACCCGGCGATCGATCGCGCGGGTGTAGCCGAGCTCGCCGATCACCAGCCGGTCGCGGTTGTGGTTGCCGTCGGCGCCGTAGCGGGCGTTGAACGGCGCGCCCGGAAGCTCCCGGGTCCGCTGCGAGGCGCGGACCTGCGCGAACAGGCGATCGTAGGTGACGGTGACGCCGCCGCTGACCGCGTCCTGACCGTCGGCCTGGGTGGTCGCGTCCAGCGCGTCGTAGGCCAGGGTCTCGCCCTGGCGACGGCGGAACCCGACCGCGCCGCGGATCTGCCGATCGACGCCGCCGGCCGCGAACCCCGCGCTGCCGCCGACGCCACCGCGGCTGTCGGTGACGAGCTGGCCGCGCGCG
>JAYTAJ010000327.1:0-10121 GCA_043737575.1 Myxococcales bacterium
GCCGCGGTCGTGACCGATCATCCGGCGATCGCGCTGATCGACGCGACCTTGCCGGACGGCGGCGACGGCTACGCGGCGTGCCGCGCGATCAAGGACGACGACGCGCTGCGGCCGACCCGGGTCGCGATGGTGATCCGCCCCGGCAGCCTCGACGGCGCCGCGGCCCGCGCGCTCGAGCTGTCGGGCTGCGACGACGTCATCGCGCCGCCGCTGTCGTTCGACGACTTCTGCGTCCACCTGTCGCGGCTGTCGCCGATCCCGATGCGCCGCGATCGCCGCATCACCGTCGACCTCGAGGTCGAGCTGGCCGGCCGCGCGATCCGCGCGCAGATCGCCAACGTCGGCACCGGCGGCGTCGGCCTGCGCCTCGACGCGCCGCTGCCGATCGGCGGCACCGTCACCGCGCGGTCGCGGATCGGCGCCGAGAGCACGCCCGCGACCAGCGCGACCGTCGCGTGGTGCCGCCCGATCACCACGATCGCGGGCGAGGACAAGCCGACCTACGCCGCTGGCCTCACCTGGGTCGGCGAGCCGCCGCTGCGGACCCGGCTGCTGCTCGAGCAGGTCGCGCTGTTCGAGGTCGAGCCCGGCGACGAGCGCGGCGCGGTCACCGTGACCCTGCACGGCGACTTCACCGAGCTGACCCGGTTCGACGCCCTCATCGCGCAGCTGACCTCGGCCCGCGCGATCACCTTCGACCTCGCGACCGTGCGCTACATCAGCTCGGCCGGGGTCCGCGCGTGGTGCGAGCTGATCGGCCGGCTCGGCCACGCCCGCCTCAGCTTTCGCCACTGCTCGATCGCATTCACGTCGCAGGCCGGCATGGTACCGCTGGTGCTGGCGGGCGGCACGGTGCAGTCGTTCGAGGCACCGTATTACTGCGAGGCGTGCGGCCTCGACGACGCCCGCCTGCTCGAGGTCGGCTCGGTCGTGCGCGACGGCGATCACTGCGCGGCGCCGCGGCTGGCGTGCGCGCAGTGCGGGCTGCCCAGCGACCTCGACGACATCCCCGAGCGCTACTTCGCGTTCTTGTCGGCGCCGTGACCTTCGCGCCCGATCTCGACGCGTACTTCGCGCGGCTCGGCCTCGACGGTCCGCGCCCGCCGACCCTCGCGACCCTGTCGGCGATCGTGCTCGCCCACATCCGCGCCATCCCGTTCGAGAACCTCGACGTGCTGCTCGGTCGCGGCATCGATCTCGATCCGGCCGCGGTCGAGCACAAGCTGGTCCACGCCCGCCGCGGCGGCTACTGCTTCGAGCACAACTCGCACCTGCTGCACGTCCTTGGCGCCCTCGGCTTCGCGGTGACGCCGCTGTCGGCGCGGGTCCGGGTCAACCGCGCGCGCGACTACACGCCGCCGCGCACCCACGTCTTCGTTCGGGTCGACCTCGACGGCACGCCGTGGCTGGCCGACGTCGGCGTCGGTGGCCTGTCGCCGACCGCGCCGCTCCGCCTCGACACCGAGGCCGAGCAGGCGACGCCCCACGAGCCGCGCCGCCTGGTCCGCGACGGCGCGTGGGACGGCCTGGCGATGCGCGGCCCCGACGCGCGGATGTTCCACCAGGTCAAGCTCGGCGACGCCTGGGTCGACGTCTGCGAGCTGACGATGGAGCCGATGCCGCCGATCGATCGCGAGGTCGGCAACTGGTTCACCAGCACCCATCCGCGCTCGCACTTCCGCGACCGGCTGATGGCGGCGCGCGCGACCGGCGCCGGCCGCATCACCGTCCTCAACCGCGAGCTCACGATCCGCGATCGCGACGGCCGCGCCGAGACCCGCACCATCGCCGATCCCGACGAGCTGCTCGCGGTGCTCGACGACCACTTCGGCCTGCGCTTCCCGCCCGGCACCCGCTTCCCGTGCGCCGCGCTCGACTGGCCGTAGCCAGCCGGAGTCAGCGCTGGTAGCCGACGATCTCGTCCTGCGCCGCGAACTCGGCATCCTGCGGCTCGATCACGCGGCCGCGACGAAGGAACGCCCATCGCTGGCTCCCCGCGCGTCAGCCGCGCGCGATCTTCAGCACGTGATCGACCACGTCGCGCAGGCCCGGACCCTCGGCGCGCTCGGTCAGGTACGCGGGCTTGAACGCCAGCTCGTCCCACCACGCCCGCACGTTCGCCACCCCGATCGACTTGGGAAAACCGCCGAACATCGGCGCGTCGTTGAGCGCGTCACCGACGAACGCGTAGCCGTCGAGATCGTTGCCGTCGCCACCCAGGACCTGGCGCACCACGGTCACGCACGCCGACAGCTTGTCGAAGTGCGGCGGCCCGAAGTTGACGTGGACGCTCGACCGCGACGCCGCGAAGCCGGCGCGGCGGATGATCGCCACGACCTCCTCGGCCTCGTCGCGCGACATCGTCGCCTCCTCGTTCCAGTCGATCGCGAGGTCGACCTCGCGGTACTTCGAGTCGCTCGACAGCCGCGCGGTCGGCACCGACGCGGTCACGTCGGCGAACACCTCGAGCATGCGGCGCCGCCACTCGGGCAGCGAGTTGGCCGGCACGCCGTACAGCTTCTTCATGCGACGGCCGTCACGGACCCAGGTCACGCCGCCGTTCTCGGTGACCACCGCCGCGACCGGCGCGACGCTCATGAACGCCTGGCCCCAGCCCGCGGGGCGACCGGTGACGAGCACCACAGGGATCCCGGCCTCGCCCAAACGTTCGAGCGCAGCATACGTGATGGCCTCGACCCGGCCCCCCGTGGTCAACGTCCCGTCGACATCCGAGAACAGCGCGCGGATCGGTCCGCGCAATTCAGAGAGGGGCAGCGCCATGGCGGCGCTCTATAGCATCGCGCGCCGATCGCGTCCCCTCAGGCGATCAACTTCAGCGGCGACCCCAGCGCATCGGCCACCGGCCGCGCCAGCGTCCGCATGCGCTGCCGCCCCAGCCACTCCTCCAGATCGCCCAGGTTCATGCGGACGATCCCGCCGATCTTGAAGATCGGCAGCGGATCCCCCGTGCGTTGCGCCATGTACCGACACCACCGCTCGGAGCGGCCAAGGGTGGAGGCGATGCTCTTCCAGGTTTCGACGTACGTGCTCATCGACGATCACCTCGCTGGGTTTCACCTACTGAACGCAGGCTTCCCCGGATCTTCCCGACGTTGTGAGACTCCCGTAGAGAGAGGGAGGTTGCGGAAATTTGTGACGCGCAAAACGACCGCGCCGTGAGACCTCGCTAGCGCCCCCTGCGGCGGCGGTCTATCTTCACGAAGATGCAGCGAATCCACCTGCTCGGGGCGGCGGCCATCCTGGCCTGCGCCGCCTCGACCGCGGCGGCGGCCCCGCCCGAGATCTACCCCCTGTCCAAGGTCAAGCGAGGTCAGACCGGATACGGGATGACCACCTTCACCGGGACCACGCCCGAGCGCTTCGAGTTCGAGGTCGTGAACATCCAGCGCAACTTCGTCCCCGGGCTCGACATCATCCTGGTGAAGTCGAGCGACGAGAAGCTGAAGGTGTCGGGGTTCTGGCGCGGCATGTCGGGCAGCCCGCTGTACATCGACGGTAAGCTGGCGTGCGCGTTCTCCTACGGCTTCGCCTTCAACAAGGTCGCGCTCGGCGGCTGCACGCCGATCGAGTACATGATCAAGGAGGGCTTCGACACCAAGCGCCGCAGCGCGCCTGGCGCGATCGCGCCCGCCACCACCGCCAGCGCGACGATGTCGCAGTGGCGCGCGCTGACGCCGACCGGATCGATCGACGCGCTGTTCGCGCGCTCGACCACGCCGAACCCGACGCCGTGGCTGCTGTCGACGCCGCTGCCGACGCCGCCCGCGCGGCCCACCGACGACGGCGCGATGACCGCGGCGGTGCCGCTCGCGCTCGGCGGCTTCTCAGCGCCGGCGTTCGCCCAGGTCGAGCAGCTGTTCGCCGACTACCCGCTGACGCCGATGCGCGCGGGCGGCGCCGGCAACACCAGCGGCGAGGGCCCGACCGAGTTCGTCGGCGGCGGCTCGATCTCGGTGCAGCTGATCCGCGGCGACATGTCGGCGGCGGCGACCGGCACGGTGTCGTACGTCGACGGCAACCGCGTGCTCGCGTTCGGCCACCCGATGTTCCAGGCCGGCGAGATCTACGCGCCGGTCGCGTCGGCCGAGGTCCAGACCGTGATCGCGTCGGCGCAGTTCCCCTACGTGATCGCGACCCCGGCCCGCGAGCTCGGCTCGCTGGTCCAGGATCGGGCGTCGATGATCATGGCCGACACCAAGATCAAGAGCCCGATGATCCCGGTGGACATCTTCGTGAAGTCGCTCGACCCCGGCACCAAGACCGTGACGTCGCGCGAGTTCCACGTCGAGGTCATCGACGACAAGTTCCTGACCACCGCGATGGCCGGCTCGGCGGTGATGAACGCGATCAACCTCGCGCTGCCCGATCGCGATCACGTCACCGCCAAGATCGACTCGTCGATCAAGGTCCGCGGCGCGATGGAGCTGCGGTTCGTCGACTACCTCTACGCCAACGACGGCGCGTCGTCGGTGATCGGCGGCGCCCGGGCGCTGCGCGCGCTCGGCGCCCTGGCGTTCAACCCGTTCGCGCCGGCCAAGGCCGAGCGAGTTCGCGTCGACGTCGACCTGACGTTCTCGGCCGACTACGGCGACATCGAGGAGGTCAGCCTGCGCACCACCGAGCTCCACGTCGGCCGCAACGGCATCGACGTGGTGCTGGCGACCGTCAGCGGCCAGCGCGTCGTCGAGTGCGTGCCGTTCGACGTCCCGGCCTCGCTGGCCGGCGCGATCGTCCAGGTCGAGGTGTCGGCGGGCGACAGCGCGCGCCTCGACGCCGCGCCGCCGGTCGATCTGCCGAGCCTGCTCGCCGCGTTCGGCAAGCTCCTGCCCGGCGATCGCTGGGCGGTGACCCTGTACCTGCCCGACGAGGGCGCGGCCAAGGACGGCGTGCTGGTGCGCGATCTCCCGGCCAGCGCCCTCGACAAGCTCCACCCCGGCACGCGCTCGCAGCGCGTCCTGCCGTTCCGTCCGATGGCGCGATCGCTCAGCCCGGCGTCGCGCGTGATCGGCGGCGGCGGCTCGATCCTCGCTCGCGTCGCCAGCTCGCCGAAGCCGTCCCGCGCCCGCTCGTGCAAGGAGACCCCGTGAAGCGTTTCGTCCTCGCCGCGTTCTCGATCGCGGCGTTATTCGTTGCTCTCGTCGTGGCTCCGCCCGACCCTGCCGCCGCCGGCACCACGTCGACGTGGACCGTCGAGACCTACGCACAGTTCGAGGCGGGCGACGCCACCGACGCGTTCCTGACCTCGCTCGGCGAGATCCGGCCCGGCTGGCAGACCGAGAAGGTCGAGCTCGAGGGCGACGGCATCTGGTCGTCGGTGCGGCTGGCCTCGGGCGCGATCGTGGTCGGCACCGACGACGACGGCGCGCTGCAGAAGATCGACGGCGCCAAGGCCGCCAAGTTCGGCGCCATCCCGGGCGCGATCGCCGCGGTCGCGCTGATCGAGAGCGGCGGCGCGGTCTACGCCGGCGGCATGCCGTCGGACACGATCTGGAAGCTCGACGCCAAGGGCGGCAAGCCGACCGCGTACGCGAAGCTCGCGGGCGCCGAGACGGTGTGGGCCCTCGCCGCGGGCAAGGACGGCACGCTCTACGCGGGCACCGGCCCCGACGGCAAGCTGTTCGCGATCGACAAGGGCGGCAAGGCCCACCTGCTGTTCGAGACCGAGGATAAGCGCGTCACCGCCGTCACCGTGACGTCGGACGGCGCGGTGTGGTTCGGCACCAGCGAGCGCGCGCTGGTGTTCCGCTTCGATCCGAAGTCGAAGGACACCCGCGCGATGGCCGACTTCGCCGGCAACGAGATCGGCGCGATCGCCGAGGTCGGCGGCGCGGTCGTGGTCGCCGCCAACGAGCTGCAAGAGCAGCCGAGCGGCCCGAGCAAGAGCCCGGGCGCCGTCGACGCCGCCGAGAAGCCGAGCGCGCCGAAAGGCCAGCAGACCAAGCTGCCCGACGTCGGCTCCAAGCCGGGCGCCGATCGCGAGACACCGAGCGTCGCCGACACCCAGCGCAAGGGCGCGCGCAAGGGCAAGGGCGCGCTGTTCCGGATCGAAGCCGACGGTCGCCTCGAGCAGCTCCACGCGCTGACCCAGACCTACTTCACCTCGATCGCGGTCGGCCCCGACGGCGCGATCTACGCGGGCGCCGCCGACAAGGGCCGCGTCTACCTGGTCGAGCCCGACGACTCGGTCGCCACCGCCTTCGACGTCGACGAGCGCGCCATCGCCCAGGTGTTCTGGGACGGCAAGCAGCTCGCGTTCACCACCGACGACACCGCCGCGCTCTACCGCGCGACCAGCAAGGCGTCGGCCGCGAAGTACGTGAGCGAGGTCTACGACGCCAAGGCGCCCGCGCAGTGGGGCCGTCTCCTGTGGCAGGGCCAGGGCAAGCTCACCGTCGAGACCCGCAGCGGCAACACCGCCAAGCCCGGCGTCGGCTGGAGCACCTGGGCCGCGCCCGGAAAGATCGCCGCGACCGGCGGCGGCACCAGCGGCGGCGCGATCGTCAGCCCGCCCGGCCGCTACCTGCAGTTCCGGGTCTCGCTCCCCGACGACGGCGCGGTCCGCCGCGTCACCACCTACTTCCTGCCGCAGAACACCGCGACCTCGATCGAAGAAGTCACGACCGAGCTCGGCACCAAAGAAACCCTCCCGACCCTCAAGGAAGCCGGCGGCAAGCCCCGCAGCCCCATCCTCCGCGTCAAGTGGAAGACCGAGAACACCGACGGTGACGACTCCTCGTTCGTGCTCGCGGTGCGCCGCGATGGCGACGCCGACTGGCGCGCGCTCCAGCTCGGCAAGCCGCCGTTCACCGGCACGTCCTTCGAGTGGAACACCGAGACCTTCGCCGACGGCTGGTACCGCCTGCGCGTGACCTCCTCCGACGTGATGGTCAACTCGCCCGACCGCGCCCTCGAGGCCAGCCGCACCTCCGCCCTCTTCGTCATCGACAACACGCCGCCCGTGATCGAAGGCCTGTCGGTGAAGAGCGGCCGCGCCGACGCCAAGGTCAGCGACGCCCTCTCGGTCGTCACCGAGCTCGCCTACTCCATCGACGACGAAGCCTGGCGCCTCGGCACCACCTCCGACGGCATCTTCGACGGCGAGACCGAGTCGGCCCGCCTCGACGTCCCCGCCAACCTCGCCAAGGGCACGCACACGCTCTCGATCCGCGCCGCCGACGCCGCGGGCAACGTCGCCGCCGCCACGACGACCTTCGTCGTTCGTTGACCTTCGCCTCGCTGAACTCCGGCAGAACGTCGCGACACGCCGGGAGCACGCCGATCCGCTGAACGTTTCCCGCGAATGGCCGAGTCGAACCGTGATGGCGCCTCTCGATCCGATCGGCCTGTTCGGCAAGCTCTTCGACAGCCTGCCGATGGGCCTGGTGGTGCTCGACCGCGACGGCCGGGTGGTGGTCTACAACCGCGCCGAGGAGCAGCTGGCGTCGCGGTCCCGCGACGCGGTGATGGGCGCGGACTTCTTCGCCAACGTCGCGCCCTGCATGAACGTCCGCCACCTGGGCGGCCAGTTTCGCGAGCAGATCGGGCGATCCGACTTCGACGTCACGGTCGAGATGTCGTTTCCGTTTCCTCAGCTCGACCTGCCGCGGGACGTGCGCGTGCGGATGTGCTCGATGGACGTGGCGGGAGCGCCGTTCGGGTTCTTGCTGGTCGAGGACATCTCGCCGACGCGGGCGGTCGCGCGGATGCGGGAGAAGCTGCAGAGCCTCCTCGTCCACGACCTGAAGAACCCGCTCGCGGCGGTCATGGTGAACCTCGACCTCCTCACCGAGATGCCGAGCGTGCGCGATGCCCCCGATGCGCTCGAGGCCATCGAGGACGCGCTGTCGGCGACCCGCCGCCTCGGTCGGATGACGGTCGACCTGCTCGACCTGCCGCGACTCGAGACGTCGGCGATGCCGCTGCGTCGCACGCGCACGTCGATCCGCGCGATGCTCGCGCGCGTGGTCAACGACAATCGCGCGGCCGCGCGCGCGTACGGCTCGCGACTCGCGATCGTCGCCGGCGACGAGCTCGAGCACGACCTCGACGAGGACCTGACGGTCCGGGCGCTCGACAACCTGGTCGAGAACGCCATCCGACACGCGCGCAACGTGACCTTGACCGCCCGCACCGCGGGCGACGAGCTGACCATGACGGTCGCCGACGACGGGCCGGGCGTCCCCGCGGAGCTGCTCAGCCGCGTGTTCGATGCCCACGTCCAGGTCACCGGCTCGGACCTCGCCCGCGGTCAGAACCGCGGCCTGGGCCTCACGTTCGTCAAGCTGGTCGCCCGCGAGCACGGCGGCGACGTCGAGGCGATCTGTCCGGCGAGTGGCGGCACCATCTTCACGATGCGCCTCCGCGGACCTAGCCTTCTGCGGCGCGCGGCTCTTTGACGTAGGTGATCAGCGGAGCGGCGTGCTTCTCGATCACGTCCTCGTTGATGATGACCTCGCTCGCGGGCTGGCCGGGGATCTCGAACATGATGTCGAGCAGCGCGCTCTCGAGGATCGCGCGCAGGCCGCGGGCGCCGCTCTTCTGCGTCGCCGCGAGCTGCGCGACCTTGGTCAGCGCGCCGCGTCCGAACTTGAGCTTCACGCCGTCCATCTCGAACAGCTTCTGGTACTGCTTCACCAGCGCGTTCTTGGGCTGGGTGAGGATCTGGACCAGCGCCTCCTCGGACAGCTCGTGCAGCGGCGCGATCACGGGCAGGCGGCCGATGAACTCGGGGATCATGCCGTACTTCAGCAGGTCCTCGGGCTGCACCTGCTGCAGGAGCTCCCACTGCGACAGCTTGGGCGGACCGTTCTTCATCGCGGCGCCGAAGCCGATCATCTTCTGACCGATGCGGTTCTCGATGATGTCCTCGAGGCCGACGAAGGCGCCGCCGCACACGAACAGGATGTTGGTCGTGTCGACCTGGAGGAACTCCTGCTGCGGGTGCTTGCGACCGCCCTTGGGCGGCACCGACGCCAGCGTGCCCTCGATGATCTTGAGCAGCGCCTGCTGCACGCCCTCGCCGGAGACGTCGCGGGTGATCGACGGGTTGTCGCTCTTGCGAGCGATCTTGTCGATCTCGTCGATGTAGACGATGCCGCGCTGGGCCCGCTCGATGTCGTGATCGGCGTTGTGCAGGAGCGAGACGATGATGTTCTCGACGTCCTCGCCGACGTAGCCAGCCTCGGTGAGGTTGGTGGCATCAGCGATCGCGAACGGCACATTCAGGATGCGGGCGAGCGTCTGCGCGAGCAGCGTCTTGCCGGAGCCGGTCGGCCCGAGCAGGAGGATGTTCGACTTCTGCAGCTCGACGTCGTCGTCGTGCAGCTTGTCGATCTTCTGGTCGATGCGCTTGTAGTGGTTGTGGACCGCGACCGAGAGGATCTTCTTGGCGCGATCCTGGCCGATGACGTACTCGTCGAGGACCTTCTTGATCTGCGCCGGCTTCGGGATGACGCCGGCGCCGTAGCCGGGCTCGTCCTTCTCGATCTCCTCGGCGATGATGTCGTTGCACAGCCCGATGCACTCGTCGCAGATGTACACGGTCGGCCCAGCGATGAGCTTCTTGACCTCCTTCTGCGACTTGCCGCAGAAGCTACAGGTCAGGGACGAGTCGCGCTTCTCGACGGGCATGAGCAGCTACTTCGCGTCCTTCGCCGGATCGGACTTCTTGCGGGTGAAGATCTCGTCGATGAGGCCGTACTCCTTGGCCGCCTCGGGGCTCATGAAGTAGTCGCGCTCGGTGTCGGTCTGGATCTTGTCGATCGGCTGGCCGGTGTGCTTCGCGAGGAGCCGGTTCAAGGTCTCGCGGGTCTTCAGCAGCTCCTTGGCGTGGATCTCGATCTCGGTGGCCTGACCCTGAAAGCCGGCGAGCGGCTGGTGGATCATGATGCGCGAGTGCGGCAGCGCGTAGCGCTTGCCCTTGGTGCCGGCCGCGAGGAGGAACGAGCCCATCGACGACGCCTGGCCCATGCAGACGGTGGCGACGTCGCAGCGAACCCACTGCATGGTGTCGTAGATCGCCATGCCCGCCGTGACGTGACCGCCCGGCGAGTTGATGTAGATCATGATGTCCTTGTCCGGATCCTCGGACTCCAGGAACA
>JAYTAJ010000328.1:0-10114 GCA_043737575.1 Myxococcales bacterium
GCGGTGCGCCACCGCTTCGTCGCGATCGAGGCCCAGCGCGATCGCGCCGAGTTCGCCGCCGCCGTCGCCGCCACCGTCGCGCTCGACCCCACCGTCGCCGCGATCGACTGGGAGCCGCTGGTCGCCGAGCACCTCTACCTGCTCGGCACCACGCAGAGCCAGGGTACCGATCCGGCGATCGGCGTCGAGACCCTGCGCCGCGCCGCGGCCACCGCCGAGCGCGCCCACCACGACTACATCGCCGCCAGCGCGTGGACCCAGCTGGTGGTGTCGGCGACGATGGACGAGCGCGATCCGGTGCGCGGCCTCGAGTACGCCGCGTACGCGGGCGCGGCGTCGGCGCGTCTCGGCCGGCCGCCGCCGATCGAGGCCCACCTGGCGTATGCCCGCGGCACCGCAAAGATCGAGCACGAGGAGCTGGCCGCGGGCGAGGCCGATCTCCGCGCCGGGCTCGCGCTCGCCGAGGCCGACGCGCCCGAGCTGGTCGGCATGCTGATCCAGGGCCTGGCGTTCGCGTTCGAGAACCAGGGCCGCTACAGCGACGCGGTGGCGACCTATCGCCGCGCCCTGGACCGCCTCGACGACGATCGGCTGCGAGGCACGCCGAGCGAGGTCATCTACCGCGGCCGCCTCGCCGCCAACCTCGCGCAGATCGGCGACGCCGCGGCAGCGGTCGACGAGGGCCGCCTCGCCGCGATCCTCGCTGACCGGATCCTCGACGAGCAGCACCCGGATCGCGCGATCGCTCACATCAACCTCGGCGAGGCGCTGCGGGTCGCCGGATCGTTCGCCGCGGCGCTCGACGAGCTGCGCATCGCGCGACGCCTGGTGGCGGCCTCGACCGGCGAGCGCAGCGAGACGTTCGGCGACGTGCTGGTGATCGAGGCCGGGCTGCTGGCCGATCTGGGCGACCCGGCCGAGGCCGCGATCCTGGTCGAGCGCGCCTGCGAGATCCTGGCGTTCCGCGCCGGCGACGACTCGCTCAAGGCCGCGACCTGCCGCATCGACGCCGCCTGGGTCCTGTCGACGACCGGCCGCTACCGCGACGCCCTCGCCCACGTCCGCGCCGCGCTGCCGATCATGGAGGCGCAGCTCGGCCCCGACCACGGCCACGTCGCCAACGCGTACACCATGCTCGGCGAGGTCGAGCTCGAGCTCGGCGATCGCCGCGCCGCCGCCGCCGCGTTCGAGGAGAGTCGCCAGCGCATGAGCCGATCGTCGATCGATCCCGCGTACCTCGCCGCCGCCGAGTGGGGCCTGGCCCACGCGATCGTGCACAACGAGCCCGCGCGCGCCCGCGTCCTCGTCGAGCAAGCCGCCGCGCGTTGGCGAGTCGCGCCCGCCAGCTGGGCTCAGCAGCTCGCTGATGCCGAGACCTGGCTCCGCCGCCACTGACGGCGCGCACGGCGCCGATGATACCGTCGCGCGATGCATCGTCGCTGGATCCAGCTCGCGCTCGCGGCGATCGTCACCGTCTGCGTCCTCGGTCGGACCGGCACCGCCCACGCCCAGTTCATCTGCGCCAACTTCTTCCCGACCGCGACCGGGACCTACGCCGATCTGCTGCACGTGACGGTGACGGGCGTGACCCAGACCGCGACCACGAACGGCATCACCGGGCTCGCGCTCGGCGGCGCCGCCGGCACGACCTGCACGACGTACCAGCTCGATCAGGCGGTCGCGCGCTTCGACTTCGAGATCGCGGGCGTCGATCCCGGCGAGGAGCTGTGGATCGACGTCAACGGCGCGCCGTACCTGCTCGCCGCGTCGAACTTGTTCATGAACCCCTACGTCACCGCACAGCCGCTGTTCTTGCAAAGCGGCCGGCTGCGCTCGACCGCGGCGGGCGGCTCGGCGTTCGTCGAGATCACCGAGCCGATGATGATGCAGCTCCGCATCTGCGGCGCGAGCGGCAACGGCGCGGTCGTCGCGCTGACGATCAACTCGTTCTGCCAGTGCGCCAACGGCAACAAGCACTTCAACGAGGACTGCGATGACGGCGGCGTCGTCGCGGGCGACGGCTGCTCGCCGACGTGCGCGATCGAGACCGGCTGGGTCTGCAACGGCAACCCGAGCGTGTGCTCGCAGACCTGCGGCAACGGCGTGCTCGACGTCGGCGAGACCTGCGACGACGGCGGCAACGTCGGCGGCGATGGCTGCTTCGCGTCGTGCGCGGTCGAGCAGGGCTGGGTGTGTGCGGGCGCGGGGCCGACCTCATGCCAGCGCGACACCGACCTCGATGGCGTGATCGACACGCTCGACAACTGTCCGCTGTTGCCGAACGCGGCCCAGGGCAACGGCGACGGCGACAGCCGCGGCGACCTCTGCGACAACTGCCCGGCCCACGCCAACAGCAGCCAGCAGGACAGCGACGGCGACGGCCTCGGCGACGCGTGCGATCCGACCCCGTTCCCGATCGACGCGGGCGTCGACGCTGCGATCGACGCGCCCTTCGATGCGCCCTTCGATGCGCCCTTCGCTGACGCACCGCTCGACGCCGTCGCCACCGCCGACGCCACCAGCGCCGATGCCGGGATCGGGGTCGGCGCCGACGACGGCTGCTGCTCGACCGGCGCCGCGCCCGGCGGCAACCTCGCGCTCGCGCTCGTCGCGCTCGCGTGGGTCCGACGCCGCCGTACGGTGACCGCGCCCGCGTCTCGTCGTACCGTACGCGGGTGACCGCCACGCCTTACCCGCGGCCCGCCGAGCACCTGAGCGACCAGCTCGACATCGCGCGCCTGTCCCTGCGCGCCGCCGCCCGCCGCCGCCAGCTCGACCCCGCCGCCAACCCTACCGACGATCCCGAGTACACCCGCGTCCTCGTCGAGATCGCGCGGCTCGAGCGCGACAGCGCGGCGCGCGTCGACGCCTCCGAGAGCCACGCGGTGCCGCTCGAGCGCCTGCGCGTGATGTTCCGCCTGTCGACGACCGAGGTCCGCGTGATCGTGCTGCTCACCGGCCTCGAGATCGACATCACGCTGCGCGAGCACGCGCGCGCGCTGATGAACGATCCGACCCGACCGCACCCCGACGTCGGCCTGCTCGGCGAGCTGCTCTACCGCGGCAACGAGCGCGGCCGCATCCCCGAGGAGCTCGGCTCCGACGGCACGCTCATCCGCTTCGGTCTCATCCAGATCGATCGCGTCGCCGACGTGGTGTTCGCGCTGCGCCGGGTCCGCGTCGTCGAGCGCGTCATCGAGCTGTTGCACGGCAAAGACGTGCTCGATCGCGAGGTCGCGCGCTTCGCCGACATGGTGGCGCCGCGGCCGCGAGCCGAGCTGGTCCTCGACGGCACGATGTTCGAGGAGGTCGGCGGCCTCCTCGCCGCGGCCCTCGACGGCGCCAAGCGCGGCCGGCCGCATCCGGTGATCTTGCTGTCGGGCGCCGACGGCGCCGGGCGCAAGACCCTCATCGCCAGCGCCGCCGCGCCGCTCGGGCTCCGCGCGCTGCGGATCCGCGCCAAGGCGCTGCCGAAAGACGAGTCGAGCCTGCGCGCGCTCGGCCCGATGATCCTGCGCGAGGCGGTGCTGTGGAGCGCGCTCTTGCTGATCGACGGCGTCGATCAGTTCGCGATCGAAGGCGGCGGCTTCCGCATCGACGAGGCGCTGTTCGGCCAGTACACCGGACCGGTCGCCGCGACCGCGGGACGCATCACCGGCAAGCCGCCGCAGATGGGCCGCGGCTCGGTGGTGCTCGAGGTCGGCGTGCCGGGCGAGGCGACCCGCGAGGCGCTGTGGCGACGGGCGCTGCCGCCCGAGGCGCCCGACGAGCTGCCGCGCTGGGCCGCCGAGCGCTACTTCATCACGCCCGGCGTGATCGGCGCCGCCGCGAGCTCGGCGCGCGCCAAGGCCAGCGCCCGGGCCCAGACCAGCGGCGATCCGATGCTGCTCGCGAGCGATCTGCACGAGGGCCTGCGCGGCGTGCTCGACGCCAAGCTCGCGACCCTCGGCATGCGCATCACCTGGCGCCAGAACTGGACCGATCTGGTGCTGCCGCCCGAGGTCGTGCTCGAGATCCGCGAGTTCATCGCCCGCATCAAGCACCGCCGCCTCGTCTATCAGGAGTGGGGCTTCGGACGAAAGGTCGCGAAGGGCCTCGGCCTGTCGGCGCTGTTCTCGGGGCCGCCCGGCACCGGCAAGACCATGGTCGCCGGCATCATCGCCGACGAGCTGAAGCTCGACCTCTACCAGATCGATCTGTCCAAGGTCGTGTCGAAGTGGATCGGTGAGACCGAGAAGAACCTCGGCGAGCTGTTCGACGCCGCCGAGGCCGGCCACGCGATCTTGTTGTTCGACGAGGCCGACTCGCTGTTCGCCAAGCGCACCGAGGTGAAGTCGTCAAACGATCGCTACGCCAACCTCGAGGTCAACTACCTCCTGCAGCGGATGGAGTCGTTCGCCGGCGTCGTGATCCTCACGACCAACCACGAGACCGCGATCGACGAAGCCTTCCGCCGCCGCCTGTCCTTGCGCGTCGACTTCCCCGTGCCCGAGTCCGACGAGCGCGAGCGGCTGTGGCGCACGCTCCTGCCCAAGGAAGCCGCCGTCTCCTCCGACATCGACTTCTCCACCCTCGCCGATCGCTTCGAGATGACCGGCGGCTACATCAAGAACGCCGCCCTCCGCGCCGCCTTCCTCGCCGCCGACGAAGCCACCGCCATCGCCATGCGCCACCTCCTCCGCGCCGCTCGCTCCGAGTACCAGGCCATGGGCAAGGTCATCTCGCAGCTGTAGCTGCGCGTCAGCCTCGCTCGAAGCGGCGAACCAGATCGTCGAGAGTCGCGAGACGGCGGTCGCCATCGGGAACGATGCGTCGGAGCCAGTCACCGATGTAGCCGAGATCGAGATCCGGCTGCGCGGCGAACAGGCGCTCGAGATCGACCAGATCCTTGGGTCGGCCGAAGAACAGCTTGAGCAGCGCAATGTCCTCGGCGCTGATGAACCAGAGCGGCCCGGTTCCGAGATCGATCTGGCGTCGCCGTTGCCCCATCTCCTGATGGACTGGGTGGGTCGCGAGAAACACGTCGACGCGCATGCCGCTCAGGCGCGCGATGACCAAGCCCGCCGACGCGGTGGTGCGAGCGGCCTCCGCTCGATCGACGATCGCGCCTGCGCGTTCGAGTGCATCGACCACGCGAGACAGGTCGCGCGCATCCACGAAGACCATGACGTCCACGTCCACGGTCTGCCGCGGCGCGCTCCAGGCAGTCAGTGCGAGGGCGCCACCGAAGGCGTACGCCAGCCCGTCCTCGTCGAGGCGATCGGCGAGCCATCGAGCTACCTCGAGAGGCGTGTTCATCGCGCGCCGCGGAGGAGCACTTGCAGGATCGGGAGCGCGTCGTCGGGAAGTGGGGTCGGCGCGGTCGCGCGCTCCAGCGCTTCGGGGGAGAGGCGCGCGAGCCAGCGGACGGTGTCACGCGACAGCGCGTCGAGCGCCAGGAGGCGCTGGGCCGGGGTGGCGTCGAGCCAGGGCGCGACCTCGCGGCGGATGTGATCGTCTCCCGAGAAGAGCGCGCGCTGCGCCTCGAGGAGCGCGTTGGCCTCGGCCAAGGTCGACATTCTTTTGGAGGATAGCGCACTCGTCGGGGGAGGAGGAGGCGGGGTCAGTAGACGGCGCGGCACTGGGGGCACATGCAGCGGGTCTCTTTGATCAGGAAGCCGATCCAGAAGAGGGGGAAGAAGAAGATCAGGAGGAGGATCAGGGTGACGGTGCCTGCGCTCGACATCTTCTGGACGAGGAGGGCTTGGCCGCCGTAGCCGCAGCGGAGGCAGCGCCAGGGCACCATGGCCATGGGCGCGACGGGGACCATGGCGTACTGCTGCGGTGGGTAGGCGGGAGGTTGGTAGTAGACGGGCTGGGGCGCGCGATAGGGCTGCTCGCTGGTGTCGCGCATCCCGACGAAGCTCTGGCCGCAGCGCGAGCAGAAGACCGCGCCCGAGGCACTCGTCGCGTCGCACTTCGGGCAGATCATCGGTGGCGAGCATCGCCGATCTGGACGGCGGGCAGCGGCAAATCAGAGGGCGCGCGCGACGGCGGCGGCGAAGGCGTCGGGCTGATCGAGGAACGGCCAGTGGGCGGCGGGGGCGACGTCGACGATGGGGATCGCGGCGGCGGTGAGGAGCGCGCGGGATTGGGGGCAGATGCCGCGGGGGAAGCCGGCGAGGAAGGTGAAGGGCACGGCGAGCGCGGCGCGGCGGGCGGCGAGGGTCTCGGTGCGCGACAGGGCGACGAGGTCGACGGCGTGGCGCCACATCTGGCGCGGATCGCAGAAGGCGATGCTGGCGGCGTAGCCGCGGAGGGCGGGGTCGGCGTGGTCGCGCGCGAGGGCGGCCCACAGGGCGTCGTGGCCGTGGTCGACGAAGTCGTCCTCGGAGTAGGCGGCGACCTGGCCGGAGAACGTGCAGTCGCCGAGGGAGCTGTTGCCCTCGACGTCGATGACGGCGCGGACGGCGGCGGGCGCGCGCTCGGCGACGAGGGTGGCGAGGACGCCGCCGAGGGAGTGGCCGATGAGGATCGGCGGAACGCCGAGGTAGGCGATGAGGGCGTCGACGGTGGCGTCGATGGAGGCGGGCGCGGACCACGGCGAGCGGCCGTAGCCGGGGAGGTCGAGGAGGGTGTGATCGCGGGCGGCGAGGCGGGGGTGGGCGACGATGGCGTCGAAGCAGCGGCTGGACTCGCCGAGGCCGTGGATCCAGATGAGCGGCGGACCGTCGCCGGGGAGGCGGCGCGCCGCCATGCCGTGGACGAGCTGTTGATCGAGGCGGCGGGTCGCGAGCACGCGCGTATAGTACGCGCATGCGTGCTGCCGTCGTCGCTGTCGCCCTGTCGCTGTCCGCCACCGCCGCGTGCGGGCGCGGCGAAACCAAGCACAAGCCGCTGCCGCCGGATCGGGCGGAGGAGCTGTTGCACGAGCGGGTGTGGCTCGATCGGCTGCCGCGGACCATGAACGAGAAGTTCCACGTCGCGTTCTTCGACGAGAACGGCGCGGCGATCGCGCAGCACCGCAGCGTGTGGAAGGGCGACTTCGAGCTGTTCTTCCACGAGGTCGAGGGCGGCGAGCTGGGGTTCTTCCTGCCAGCGTCGGGGACGAAGATGCACTCGACCTTCCACGTCGAGCCGCTGCCAGGCCACGAGCAGGCCGACCTGAAGCTGGTGATCGATCACCCGCCGATCGGGCCGCGCGAGTACATCGGCCTGCCGATGGAGGGCCACGGCGGCGCCGACGTCGCGACGATCGACGCGTGGCTGGCGCAGCGCTTCGCCACCGCCCCCTGATCGCCTTACGCACCCCTTACCCCCGGATCGCGGGGTGGGCCGTATGACCGGAGCATGGACCTCGCCCCGATCGCCGCTCTGGTTCCGCTCTGCTGTCTGGTCGCTTGCTCGGTGGTGACCCCCGCCGCCGCCGACCGCTCACCGCCGCAACGCCAGGTCGCGATCGCGACCGCGACGGCGTCCGCCCCGCGCACCGCGGCCGCATCCGATGACGCGTCGATCGCGGCCTTGCGCGCCGAGGGTCCGGCGGCGTTGACGCGGCTGCTCGAGCGCTACGACCGCGCCCACGCCGAGGTCAGCCGCGCGGCGCTGGCGCGCACGATCGATCGGGTCGCGGCGCAGCGCTACGCGACGGTGTCGCGGCTGTACTGGTACACCGACCTGGCGGCGGCGCAGGAGGTGGCGCGCACCAGCGGCAAGCCGATCTTGTCGCTGCGCATGCTCGGCCGGCTCGACGAGGATCTGTCGTGCGCGAACAGCCGCATGTTCCGCACGATCCTCTACCCCGACGCGGCGGTGAGCCAGCTCCTGCGCGAACGCTTCGTGCTGCACTGGTCGAGCGAGCGGCCGGTCCCGACGGTGACGATCGACTACGGCGATGGCCGCACCCTGGCGACGACGGTCACGGGCAACAGCGCCCACTACGTCCTCGACGCCAGCGGCCACGTCCTCGACGTGCTGCCCGGCCTGTACGCGCCGTCGGTGTTCCGCGCCGAGCTGGAGCGCGCCGCCGACGTGGCGGCGATCCTGCGCGCCACCGCCGAGCCCGACGCGCAGCGGCTGCGGCTCGCGGCCCACCACCGCGCCACCGACGCGCGCTTGCTGGCGCGCTGGGGCGAGATCCGCGAGATGAAGATCGTCAACGGCAACCCGGTCGCGCCCAAGCAGGCCGACGTCGATCGCGCGCTCGCCGCGGCGCAGCGCGCGACGGTGTCGAAGGCCTACGTCGAGGTGCCGATCTTGAAGCGCCTCGACCTCGGCGCCGACCCGGGCAAGCTGCCCGACGATCTCGAGGTCCGCGTCGCCACCGCGGCCCGGCTGTTCGGCTTCGAGCCGTCGCACCGCGACGGCCCCGCGGGTCTGTACGGCGTGGTCGGCGGCCTCCTCGACGACCACGCCCGCGGGCTGATCGCGTCGCTTCTGCCCACCGATCAGGAGCCGCGCGAGCGCGCCCTGGTCAGCCTCGACCAGACCATCGCCGCCGACACCCTCCACAACGACCTCGTGCTGCGCCGCGCCATCCGCGCCCGGATGCTCGATCAGCTCGGCGCTGGTGAGCTGCCCGAGCTCGCGGCGCTGAACGCCTGGGTCTACGCCGAGATCTTCCTGACGCCCGCGACCGACCCGTGGCTCGGCATGCTGCCGACCGAGACCTACACCGGCCTCCCGGGCGGCGCGATCATCGGGCAGCGATAACGCCCGCGGCGCGCTATCCTCGACGCATGTCGAGGCGCCGCTCGCTCGCCAACGCCGCCCTCGCCGCGCTGATCGCGGCGATCGTCATGATCGTCGCGCTGCGCGGCGTCAGCCCGGGCCTCGCGATCCTCGGCGGCCCCGCGCTGGCGGGCGCGATCACCGCGTACCTGGTGCCGCGCATCCGCGCGATCGACGTGTGGCTGGGCCAGACCGCGCTCGGCGCCGGCGTCGCGATCGTCGTCGCGTTCCGCGATCACACCTCGGCCAGCGGCGTGCTGATCGGCTTCGCGATCATCGCCGTCCTCGGGATGGGCGCCGCCGCCGCGGTCCACGCCGCGCGGCCCGTGCGCGCTCCGACCGTGCGATTGCCTGCGGCGCGCCTCGTCCGTCACTGACGGCTCGGCCGAAAACTTGGCCCGCCGCGGCCGCGCCTCCACGATGCGGCAGATCGTGCTGCCCGCCGCCGCGTCACCCGAGGAGCGCCCTGCGCCACTGTCGTCGCAGGCCGCCGTGGTCGACGTCGGCGAGCGCCCCTACGACCTCGTGCTGATCGGCGCGGTGCTGGTGCTGCTCGGCCTCGGCACCGTCGAGATCTACTCGGCGACCGCGGCCCAGGCGATGCTGCGCCACGGCGATCCCGGGTTCTTCCTGAAGCGGCAGATCGTGTTCCTCGCCCTCGGCGGCTTCGCGATGTGGGCCGGCGCGCATCTCGACTATCGCCGCCTGCGCCAGCGCACCTATCCGCTGCTCGCGATCGCGCTGCTCCTGCTCGCCGCGACGCTGGCGATGCCGTCGCTCAACGGCGCGCGGCGCTGGCTGCTCGTCGGGCCGCTGTCGTTCCAGCCGGTCGAGCTCGCCAAGCTCGCGCTGATCACGTACCTCGCCTACAGCCTGCAGAAGAAGGCCGACAAGGTGAAGTCGTTCACGATCGGCTTCGTCCCGCACCTGGTCGTGTGCGCGCTGATGATGGGCCTCCTCTTGCTGCAGCCCGATCTCGGCTCGTCGATCATCCTCGGCACGACGACGCTCTTGATGCTGTTCGTCGCCGGCGCCCGGGTCTCGTACATCGTCCTCGCGATCCTCGCGGCGATGCCGCTGGCGTATCAGCTCATCATCGGCACGCCGTGGCGGCTCCGTCGCTTCATGGCGTACTTCAACCCCGAGGCGTTCAGCGATCGCGAGGCCTACCAGATGGTGCAGGCCCACGTGTCGCTCGGCTCGGGCGGCTTCACCGGCCTCGGCCTCGGCAACTCGAAGCAGTCGCTCGGCTACATGCCCGAGGGCCACAACGACTTCATCCTCGCGCCGATCGGCGAGGAGCTCGGCTTCCTCGGCGTCGCGGTGGTGCTGGCGCTGTTCGGCGTCCTGATGTGGCGCGGCGTCCGCGCGGCGCTCGGCGCCCGCGACACCTTCGGCGGCTACC
>JAYTAJ010000329.1:0-1856 GCA_043737575.1 Myxococcales bacterium
ACGTCGCCGCCGCGCTCGACGGCGATGACCTCGACGTCGCCGGGCGCGAGGACGTTGGCGAGCGCCTGCTGGGCGCGGCCGAGGGTGAAGACGTGGGGATGCTCGACGAACAGCACGCGATCGTCGCCGCCGCCGCCCTTGCGGGCCTCGACCAGCGCGAGCTGGCGATCCCAGGCGTCGCGGTAGCCGCACGCGCCGAGATCGTCGAAGACCAACGGCGTCATGGCCGCGCGTCGTCGAGGCCGTACTTGTGGACCAGCCGGATGAGGTTGCGGCGCGACACCTTCAGATCGGCGGACGCGCGGGTCTTGTTGCCGCGGTGGCGGCGCAGCGCCTCGAGGATCATGCGGCGTTCGAGGCTCTCGACCGCGGCGGGCAGCGAGCCGGGATCGAGCACGATCGGCGCGATCGCGGTGTGGTGGTGCCGGATCCGCACCGACAACAGCTCGTCGTCGATCAGCGTGTCGTCGCCCGACAGCACCACCAGCCGCTCGATCTCGTTCTCGAGCTCGCGGACGTTGCCGGGCCACGGATACGCGACCATGCGCGCGACGCACGCGGGCGACAGCCGCTTGTCGCCGTGGCCGCCGCGGCGCTGGCGCGCCAGGAAGTACTCGGCGAGCACGGGGATGTCCTCGACGCGCTCGCGCAGCGCGGGCAGCATCAGGTTGATGACGTGGATCCGGTAGAAGAGGTCCTCGCGGAACTGGCCGGCGGCGACCATCGCGGCGAGATCGCGGTTGGTCGCGGCGATGATGCGGACGTCGACCTTGCGCATCTCGGTGTCGCCGACGCGGTTGAACGTGCCCTCTTGCAGGACCCGCAGGACCTTCACCTGGAGCGTCGGCGACATGTCGCCGATCTCGTCGAGGAAGAAGGTGCCGTTGTCGGCGACCTCGAACAGCCCGGGCTTGTCCGACGACGCGCCGGTGAACGCGCCGCGCTTGTGACCGAACAGCTCGGAGTCGAGCAGGTTGTCGTTGAACGCGGAGCAGTTGGTGACGATGAACGATCGCTCGGCGCGCTGCGAGCCGCGGTGGATCGCCCGCGCCGCCAGCTCCTTGCCGGTGCCGTTCTCGCCCTGGATCAACACCGTCGAGTCCGACCGCGCGATCCGATCGAGCGTGCCGTACAGCGCCTGCATCGACGGCGCGCCGCCGATGATCCCGCCGTACTCCTGGCGCAGCACCGGGCCGCCGCGCGGAGGCCGCGCGGTGAACGCGACCGCGCGCGCCGCCTCGGCGAGCAGCTCGCCGAACAGCCCGACCTCGCCGTCGGACAGCGCGCCGTCGACGTAGCCGCCGACCAGGAGCGCGCCGACCACCGCGCGGCCGACCGTGACCGGCGCGGCGATCTCGCGCAGCGCGGGGTGCGGCCGCACCACCAGCCAGGCATTGTCCGCTTCCCGGACAGCGGTGCGGACCGAGCCGAGACAACCCGCGCCGCAGGACTCCTCGTGAGCGTGGGGCAGCTCGGCACCGCCGGTGCCGGCGGCGTCGATCCACCCGATCGACAGCCCGCGGCGGGCTGCGACAGCCTCGAGGTGCCGCACCAGATCGACCTCGTCGATCTTGTCCCATGCGACGGTCGAGGCTTCCACGGGCGGCAGTGTGACAACCCGGCACGGTTCGCGCAACGGATGGATGCGGCGTCCGCCCGCGAACGAGCGATATCGCGCAGTGGGCGATATCGCACCTTGTAGTTTTCGCCGCGGGCCTCAAACGCAGAAAGATTTTCGTACGTTGGATCGCTGCTTTGGGCTGCGTGCTACATCGGTTCTTTCGCTCGACGGAGCGATGGAGGGTGATGATGGCGGACCTGAGGACACGGATTCCCGAGGTACTGGAGCGGCACGA
>JAYTAJ010000330.1:0-10112 GCA_043737575.1 Myxococcales bacterium
CCGCGCGCGGTCGAGCTGGCTGACGTCGTCGCCGAGATCGAGGTGCATCGTCACGTCGTGGCCGTTGATCGTCGCGGTGGCGAGGCGGCGGTGGACCGCCGCGAGCTCGCTGGCCGACTCGTCGGCGACGTTGGTGCTGTAGCTCACGACGATCGCGTTGGCAGGCGGATGGAACGCCTTCGGGGTCGTGACGTGGGCCAGGCCGCGTTCGCGATCGAAGCCGAACACCAGCGAGTCGGCGAGGATGTCGCGGCCGATCACGCCGCGGATCGCGCGGCCGCCGCGGTCGAACGCGCCGCCGCGCATCAGCATGAAGCTACGGCTCGTCACCGTCAGCGTGCCGATCTTGATGCGCAGGACCTCGGCGAGGCGGGTCGGCTGCGACTCGTCGCGCTCGCCGACGAACCGCGGCCCGTCGCTGGTGATGAGGTCGAGCTCGGTCGCCACCGCCTGATCGACCTGCGACATCGGCGAGTCGGGATCGATCATGAACAGGTACGGCCCGCGATCATGGATCGTCACCGGCACGATCAGCGGTCCGCCCTCGAGCGCGCCGACCAGCGGGACTGACCAGCTGTCGCCGGCGCTGAATCCCGGGGGCGTGCCGACGGCGCAGCTGGCGCTCGCGAGCGCGACGAGGAGGGCGGCGATTCGATGGCTCATGCCGCGGAGTATCACCCGGCGTCGCGGATGATGCCCGCGGGATCTTGGCCCTTCATGATCCGCTCGACCACGCGGATCAGGAGACGCGGCGTGCAGCCGAAACAGTGGGCGCCGAGCCCGGTGAGCCGGGCCGCGAGGGCATGGTCGTAGCTCGGCGTGCCGCCGTCGGTGAGCGCCAAGAGCACGAGGACCTTGGCGCGAGCGTCGACCAACGTGCGGATGCGCGCGACCAGCTCGTCGGCGTTGCCACCCTCGTACAGATCGGTGATGAGCAGGAAGATCGTCTTCTCGGGTCGCTCGACGAAGTGGTCCTGGGCGTAGGCGACCGCGCGGTTGATGTCGGTGCCGCCGCCGAGCTGCGACGCGAACAGCACGTCGACCGGATCGACCAGGAGCGGCGTGACGTCGACGATCTCGGTGTCGAAGAACAGGAGCCGCGTGCGCAGGACGTCGATCGACGCGAAGATCGCGGCCATCACCGAGCTGTAGACGACGCTCGGGCCCATCGAGCCCGACTGATCGACCGCGATGACGACGTCCCAGTCGTGGCGGCGCCGCTGGTTGGCCCAGAAGTAGATGCGATCGGGGACCAGGCGCTGGCGCTCGCGATCCCAGCCGCGCAGGTTGCGGTGGATCGTGCGCTTCCAGTCGACGTTGCGCGCCAGCTTGAGCGGGCTGTCGAGGTTGCGGCGCGCCGCGCCGAGCAAGGTGGTGCGGACCTCGCTCTCGAGCTGCTGCTTCAGCGCGTCGACGACCTCGCGCACGATCTGCCGCGCCAGCTCCTTGGCGCGATCCGGCACCAGGCCGCGCGCGGCGAGCAGCGTCGCGACCAGATCGACGTTCTTCTCGAGGTACGGCAGCGTCTCGGGCTCGAACAGCAGCTCGGTGAGGCCGCGCTTCTCGATCGCGTCCTTCTGCACCATCGCGATCACGTCGCCCTGGAAGAACTCGCGCAGGAGGCCGAGCCACTTCGGCAGGTACGGCCGCGAGCCGCCGCGGCCACCGCGCGACTCGCCGTCGTAGACGAAGCCCATCGCCTCGTCGAAGTCGGCGAGGCGATCGCCGCCGACGCCGGGCAAGCTCGCGACCTGACCGAGGCCGCACAGCCCCAGCTCGGGCGCGGTCTTCTCGGCCTCGGGGCCAAGCGCGAGCCGCCAGCGCAGGAGCGCCTCGGCGTCGGGCGCGGCGAGGGCGACGGGCGGCGGTGCGGCCTTCTTGGTCATAGCAGATCGTCCAGGTCGTCCATCGCCGCCGCGATCTCGGCGCTCATCGCCTTCAGCTTGTCGACGTCGCGGGCGGCGAGGACCTGGGCCGCCGCGGCGCCGGCGCCGCCGATCGATCGGATCGCCAGCAGGTGCTCGAGGAGGTAGCGGCGCTCGGTCGCGCCGAGGCCGCCGAGGGCGCGGCGCAGGAGCGGCACGACGTCGCGGAACCGATCGGCGTCGATGCCCTGGAGGAAGCGATCGAGCGCGGCGACGATCGCGCGGTTCTTGACCAGCACCAGCGCGTTGACGCCGAGGAAGCCCTCGAGGAACGCCGCGCCCGCGCGCGGATCGACGGTGCTCGACAGCCGCAGTGCCACCAGCGCGACCACGCCGTCCTCGGTGAGACGCTCGCCGAGGTAGAGCAGCCCCGCGACCAGGCCGGCGCACGCGGGGTGGACGTGATCGCTGGTCGCCAGCTCGTGGGCGGTGGTGAACCACAGCTCGCGATCGACCTTGCGCTGGGCCAGCGCCAGCTCGTGGAGGATGCGCATCGCCTCGCGCGCGGGCGCGACCGCCTGGTCGTCGCCGACGCAGCCGGCCGGGGCGCGCAGCACCGCGCGGGTGAAGGTCTTGTCGAGCAGCGACAGGATCACCTCGGCCGCGGCGAGGTCGGTGCCCCGCGACGTGCCGTAGCTGACCAGCCCCGACAGCGCCCGCGCGGCCCGGGCCAGCGAGCCGAGATCGTCGTCGACCGCGGCCAGCCGCTCGGTCGCGGCCAGCGCCTCGGCGACCACCCGCGGCGCCCGCGCGACCACCGCCTCCATCAGCACGTGGGCGGCGTCGGCCGACGCGGTGACGTGGGCGAGCCGCTCGGCCAGCGTGCGCTCGGTGACCTGCTCGAGCGTGTCGCCGAGGACGATGCGCTCGACCAGCGCGACGTCGGTCGACGGCGTCCACTGCGCGTCCCAGTGCTCGCGGACCCGGGCCAGCGCGTCGAAGCCGCCCGCGGTGGTGTCGGGCGCGTCGGTCGACGTCGCCACGCTCTGCGAGCCGCGGTAGGTCGCGTACGGGATGTCGGCGAGGCGCAGGCGGTGCAAGAACACGCTGGTCTCGACCTGCACCCGATCGCCGAGCTTGAGCGTGAACGCCTCGGCCTCGTCGGACGCGGGCAGGCCGCGCGCGGCGAGCTCGCGCCAGAACTCGTCCTGCAGCGAGTTCTTGCCGATGCGGGCGCCGACCTTGCCGACGGTCTTGCCGATCACCGCCGGCCACAGGAAGCCGTCGACGTGGGCGCGCTCGCCGCGGCACAAGGTCGCGATCGTCGCGTCGCGCAGCTCGTCGAGGCCGGGCGCGTGCTTGCCGCGCAGGCCGGTCAGCGCGACCGCGAGGCGATACGCCTCGATGGTGTCGGCCAAGGACGCCGCGAAGCCGCGGACCCGCAGGTGCTCGGTGAACTCGACCAGGATCTCGAGCGTCGCCCGGGTGTAGTCGCAGCCGCGATCGTGGGCGCGCTGGTAGTAGCGTGGCGCGCGGTTGCCAGCGCCGTAACCGACCTGGGCCGCGAGCCGCGTGAACGAGTACGGGATCAGCGTCACCGCGGTCGGCACCTCGTCGGTGACCAGGGCGTCGAGGGTGAGATCGACCTCGCCGGCCAGGAGCGCGGCGGCGTGGGCGCCGCCGATCACGACCGCGATCTTGTCGGCGGGCGTGCCGCGCGCGAGCTCGGCGGCGATGTGCTTCATCATCCGCGCGTCGCGGGCGCGATCGATCTCGCGGCCGGGGCGGGTCCGCATCGCGTCGCACCACGCGAGCAGCGCGTCGCGAAAGTCGGTCGCGACGAAGTTCGGCGCCTCGAACCACGCCTCCCACAGCTCCTCGAAGCTCCGGAACCCATGCGCCTGCGCGAAGCGCTCGTCGACGAGGTCCGTATCCGTGACCGTATCCGTATCGGTGACCGTATCCGTTTCCGTATCCGTATCGGTGACCGTATCCGTATCCGTATCCGTCAGCTCGGCCAGCGCCTTCGCCTTCTCGTCGTACGCGATCCGCTGGCCGCTGGTCACGTCGATGCACTCGATCCGCACGCCGCGCTCATGCGCCCACCGCAGCGCCACGTACTCCGGCGAGTACGTCGCATACGGCCACACGCCGCTCGCGGGCGCGCCGTCGGTCCGGTACCCGAGGATCGCGACCGGCGGCTCGGTGTCGGCGTCGAACAGGTGCGGCACGATCGGCGCCGCGTCGCGCGGCACCTCGACCATCACCACCGTCGGCTGGGTCGCGTCGAGGAACGCGCGCACCGCGGCGCTGGTGCGCGGCGAGTGGTGGCGCACCGGAAAGATCGTCACGTCGCGCACGCGCGCGAGGGCCGCGGCGTCGTCCACTAACCGCCTCGGACGTGCAGCTTGGCCGCGGCGTGGAGCTCCTTCCACGGTCCGCTCCGGCCCTTCGCCACCGTCTCGACGTACTCGCGCAGCACCTTCACGTCGTCGGCGTTCTCCTTCGCGATCGCGCCGACCAGCGAGCGGGTCACGTCGTCGGCGGTCACCTTCCCGGCGCCGAAGCTCTGGGCCAGGATGCCGCTCTGGAACAACACCGAGATCGCCTCCGCCGTCGACAGCACCGCGCTCGGCGTCTTCAGCTTGGTCTTGCCGTCCTTGGTCAGCCCGGCGCGCAGCTCCTGGAACACCGTCACCAGCATGCGCGCCAGATCGGCGGGCGGCTCGGCGCCGACCTGGTAGTCGCTGCGCAGCTCGGCCTCGCGCCGCGTCACGATCCCGATCTCCTGCTCGAGATCCTCGACGACCGGCACGGTCACGAAGTTGAAGCGGCGCTTCAGCGCCGCGCTCATCTCGTTGACGCCGCGGTCGCGGGTGTTGGCGGTCGCGATCACGTTGAAGCCGCGCTGCGCCGTCACCAGCTCGTTCAGCTCGGGGATGCTGGTCTGCTTCTCCGACAAGATCGAGATCAGCGAGTCCTGGATCTCCGACGACGTGCGGGTGATCTCCTCGAGCCGCGCGCACTTGCCCTCCCGCATCGCGCGCAAGACCGGCGACGGCACCAGCGCCCGCGGGCTCGGGCCCTCGGCCAGGAGCAGCGCGTAGTTCCAGCCGTACTTGATGTGCTCCTCGCTGGTCCCCGCGGTGCCCTGCACCACCAGCGCGCTGGTGCCGCTGATCGCCGCCGCCAGGTGCTCCGACAGCCAGCTCTTCGCGGTGCCCGGCTCGCCCGCCAGCATCAGCGCGCGATCCGACGCCAGGGTCGCGATCGCGACCTGCACGATCGCGCGGTCGCCGACGTACTTCGGCGTGATCGTCACGCCGCCGACCGGCTTGGCGCTGCCCATCACGTAGGCCTCGACCGACCGCGGCGACAACGACCAGCCCGGCGGCTTGGCGTCCTGGTCGGCCTTGGCCAGCGCCTCGAGCTCGGCAGCGTACTTGCGTTCCGCGGGCAGTCTGATCTCGGCCATCGCGCGCGAGCCTACACGATTGCGGCGCGCGCCCGGCGAGTGGCAAGATCGCGCGAGGAGGAGCGATGAGGGCATTCCGGATCGGGATCGCGGTGGCGATGCTCGTGGGCGCGAGCGATCGGAGCTGGGCCGACGAGGGTCCGCTGGTCACCAAGCTCGCGGCGACCAGCCAGGAGCTGCGCGACGACGGCGCCCATCCGACGTACCACGTGCCGTTGGTGCTGGCGTCGGGCGTCGCCGCGGCCGACCTCGCGTGCGACGTCACCCAGGTGGCGGTCGGCGCGCTCTACGACGGCGCGATGATCGACGCGTTCACGCCGTCGATCGACGTCGCGACCGGGCGGCCGCGGCTGGCGATCGCGGTCGACTTCGCGCGCTTCACGCAGCCGGGCGCGTACGCGGTCGAGATCGAGCTGACCGGCAAGGCGCCCCCCGCGCCGGGCGGCGATGCCGGGGTCGCGCCAACGCCGCCGCGTCAGACCGTGGTCGTGACGCTCACCCATCCGGGCGCGACCCTGCGGCCGACCGGGACGTGGATCATCTGGCGCACGCGGCGCGTGTTCGGCGACCCCACGCTCGCGCCCGCGAGGTTTCCGCTCGGCGAGACCGCGCGGCGATCGCGGCTGACGCCGGTGACGATCCAGCAGCACGACAGCGCCAGGCACGGCGACGAGGCGGTGAGCGGCACGCTGGAGGTGACGGTGCCTTCGGAGATCAAGCTCGGCACGATCGGCGCGGCGACGGTCGCGGTGCGCGGCGACTTTCCGATCGGCACGACCAAGGGCGAGCTCGAGCTGCGCGCGCCGCAGCTGGCCGCGCCGGTCGTGATCTCGTACGAGGTCCGCAGCCGCTACCCGGGCTGGTACGTGATCCCGATCTTCTTCTTCGCCGGGCTGCTCGGCTGGTTCTTCCGCGTGTACCTGAAGGGCCGCGAGGAGCAGCTCGCGCAGACGGTGCAGGCCGACGACGTGCTGCTCCGCCTCGACGAGGAGAAGACCGGCCATCCCGTGCCCGCGCAGAGCCTCGCGCTCGACGAGGCGCAGCGCGAGCTGGTGCGCGCGCTCGCGGACGGTGACGCCGCGACGATCACGGCCGCGATCACCAAGGCCGCCACCGCGCTCACCACCGCGACCGCGAGCCGAGCCCAGGCGCGATCGGACCTGGTGACCGACGCTCGCGCCCAGGCCGAGCTGTTGGGACGGCCGTGGGTGCTGCCGCCCGAGTTTGCGCTCGGCCGGTTGCAGGCGAGCTTCGTCGCGATCGCCGAGCACGCGATGGCCGATCGGATGGCCGACGCGAAGGCCGCGCGCGCGGTCGCCGACGACACGGTCGCGCAGCTCCTGGTCGCGGCGAACCGCTGGGCGACGCGGGTGCGCGGGCTCTGCGCCGCGATCGAGGCGCCGCCTGCGCCGATCCCGGCCGCGCTCGCGACCGCGTGGACGGCGATCGCGAGGACGATGCGCGACGCCCTCGACGCGATCCCGAAGCCGACCCCGGGCACCCCCACCGCGGCGAGCGGGTTCTTGCCGCCGCTGCACGCCGCCCACGAGGCGACCTTGGCCGGGGTCGATCAGCTCGCGGCGGGCTTGCGGGCGCTGGCCGCGCCGATCGCCGATCAGCTCGGCGCCAGCGACGACGCCCAGGCCCACGCGGCGACGATCACCCGCGCGGTCGCCCTCGACGACGCGGGGGTCGCGACCGACGCCGAGCGCGGCCTCCCGCTGGTCGCCGCGGCGACCCGGGCGCTGGCGCAGGCGGTGCGCGACGCGATCGCCGCGCTGTTCGCGCCGGCCGATCCGGCGGCGGTCGAGGCGCTGCTCGCGGCCGGCACCTACCTCGAGGCGGTGCGGGCGTCGAAGCCGGCGCCGATGGGCCAGCGCCGCGACGTCTCGGCGCGCGACACCATCGCCGAGCTGGTGCGCACGACCGCGCGGCGCCTCGGCGTCGTGGCGCCGACCGCGGGCACCAGCGGCGTCGTGGTGGTCATGCCGTCGGCGCGCGGCGCCATCGTCGCGCGGCGCGCCCGCGAGCTGCGGGTGTTGCTGTGGGCGCGGGCGATGCGCGGCGCGCTGTCCTTGGTGATCGCGACCGGCGGCGCGTACCTCCTCTATGGCGGCTCGTTCGTCGGGACCGCCACCGAGATCGCGGCGCTGATCGCCACCGCCTTCACGACCGAGTTCACGATCGAGCACTCGCTCGAGGTGCTCGGCCGGTCGGCGCCGCGCGGCGGGTAGCGATCGAACGCTGCGACCTTTGCCTCGCCCCCATCGACTGACTCCGGGCTGACCTCTCAGCAGGAGCCTCCGATGATGATGAAGACGATCGCGTGCGTGGTCCTGGTCGCGCTGTGCGGCGCGTGCGGCGGTGACGATGACGAGGCGTGTGATCCGGTCGCCCAGACCGGCTGCGGCGACGGGCTCACCTGCGAGGAGGTGGTCGACGGTGAGCCGACCTGCTTCGCGCCCGTCGTCGTCGAGGGTCGGGTCTTCGACTTCACCGACGACGCCGCGATCGCGGGCGCCACCGTGGTCGGGCTCGACGTCAACGGCGCCGCCGCGAGCGCGGTCGCGGTGTCCGACGCGCAGGGCGCCTATGCGCTACGGGTGCCCACCCCGCGCGCGGCCGACGGCACGCCGATCCCGGGCCGCGCGATCACGCTGCGCGCCGACGCCGCCAGCTACCTGACGTTCCCGTCGGGGGTCCGGCCGGCGCTGCCGGTCGACACCTCGACGCCCGTGCTCACCGACGGCCGCTACGTCGTGCGCTCGGCGCTCACCGACCTCGGGCTGCTGCCGCGCCCGGCGGGGCCGGCGACCGGCATGATCCACGGCCGCGCCGCGACCAACTCGACGCGCGCGAGCGTGCTCGTCGTCGCCGAGGCAGGCGCGGCGCGCGGCGTCACCGCGGTCGCCGATCGCGACGGTGACTACCGCATGTTCAACCTCCCGGCCGGGAGCTACCAGATCTCGGGCTACGCCAAGGGTCACACCTACACGACGCGCACCGTCGACGTCGCGGCAGGTGCCGACGTCGAGGTCGATCTCGAGGTCGATCCGTCCCGCGCCGCCTCGTCGGTCTCGGGCTCGGTGCAGCTGGTCAATCCCCAGCGCGGCACCGCGACGTCGGTGATCCTGGTGGTCGAGTCGACGTTCGACGATCGGCTGGTGCGCGGCGAGACTCCGGCCGGGCTGCGCGCGCCCGGGGCGGGCCTCGTGCCCGACGTGACCGGGGCGTTCCGCATCGACGGCGTCCCCGCCGGCCGCTACGTCGTGCTGGCCGCGTTCGAGAACGACTTCCTGGTGCGTGACGCCTCGAGCATCGGCGGCACCGCGATCGTGCGGCAGACCGTGACCGCGGGCCAGGACGTCACGCTGGCCGACAGCTTCAAGGTGACCGGGGCGCTCGACATCGTCGGTCCAGGCGCCGATGGCGCGGAGATGATCACGGGCACCCCGACCCTGCGCTGGGTCGACGACTCGTCCGAGGATCGCTACGACGTGGCGGTCTTCGACGCCTACGGCAGCACGATCTGGGAGCACACCGAGCCGTCGGGGGCGCGCGATCCCGCGGTGGTGTACGCCGGCCCCGCGCTGCAGTCGGGCATGTACTACCAGTTCCGCGTGCGCTCGATCAAAGACCCCGACGAAGAGCTGTCGCGCACCGAGGATCTGCGCGGCGTGTTCTACCTGCCCTGACCCGAGCCCGACGCTTTCCTGCGACCTTTCCGCCGCGGCGGGCCACTCACGAGCGCCATGATCAACACCCTGCGCGTGCTGTGCGTCCTGATGCTGGCCGTCGCCACCGCGTGCGGGGATGGCGATGGCGATGGCGGCGACGGCGGCAGCCACGACGGTGGCGCCGACGGCGATGGCGGGAGTGACGGGGGCGGCGGCGATGGCGGGAGTGACGGGGGCGGTGGCCCGGTCGGGTGCGTCCCGACGGGGCCGCAGTGCAACAACTGCGTCGACGACGACGGCGACGGCCGCATCGATGGCGCCGACGTCGAGTGCACCAGCGGGCTCGACAACGACGAGTCGACCTTCGCCACCGGGATCCCCGGCGACAACATGGACACCGTCAACCAGGACTGCTTCTTCGACGGCAACAGCGGCGGCGGCGACGACGGCTGCAACATCCACGTGTGCTGCCTGCTCGGCGCGCCCGATCGCGCGAGCTGTCCGTTCGGCGCCAACCAGTACGATCCGGCCGAGTGCAACACCCCGCAGACCCAGGAGTGCATCGACAACTGCGCGGCGCTGACGCCACCTGGCTGCGACTGCTTCGGATGCTGCACTGTGTGCGATCCGCTCACCAACGTCTGCTACGACATCATCACCAACCCGTCGACCGCGCCGAACTGCGACGAGACGACGATCGCCGATCCGGTGGCGTGCCCGCGCTGCACCCCGCGCACCGAGTGCGGCTCGGAGTGCACCCCCGAGGGCTGCACGTTGTGCCCGGGCCAGACGCCCGACGATCTGCCCCCGGAGTGCAACGGCATGAGCGAGTGTCCGATCGGCCAGCAGGTGTGCAGCCCGACCGTCCGGTGCCCGGACGGTCAGTACTGCTCGGGCGGCTGCTGCATCGACGGCGTGCCGTGACTCCTCGATCGCGATCGTGATCGGCGCGGCCGCGGGCCGGGCTCGAAGCGGACGCGGCCGCCACCGTCGAGGACCAGCCAGCCGTCGGCGTCGACGCCGAGCGCGCGGGTCGGCCGGGGAACGCCTCCTGCTCGATCCGGCCGCCGGGCGCGTCGATCGTGATCCGCAACG
>JAYTAJ010000331.1:0-1855 GCA_043737575.1 Myxococcales bacterium
CCCGCGGTCAGGCCGTGGCGATTCGGGCACGACACCAGGCCGACGAACGAGTCGTAGCCGGGCGCGATCGCGCCGCCCTCGTACAGCGCGCCGCCGATCGGGTTGGGCCGATCGAGGACCACGAACGCCTTGCCCGCCGCCGCGCACGCTCGCATCGCCAGCACCATCGTCCACACGAACGTGTAGTAGCGACTGCCGATGTCCTGGACGTCGTAGACCAGCACGTCGATCGCGTCGAGCATCGCCGCGGTCGGGGTCAGCGACGCGACGTCGTGGCCGTACAGACTGAAGACCGGCAGCCCGGTCCGGGCGTCGCGATCGTCGCCCGCGACGTCGATCATGTCCTGGGCGTCGCCGCGCACGCCGTGCTCGGGGCCGAACAGCGCCGTCACGTTCAGCCCCGATCGCGCGGTCAGCAGATCCGCCGCGTGGCGCAGCTCGGCGTCGACCGCCGTCGGGTTGACCAGGAGCCCGACGCGACGCCCGCGCAGCGCGCGATCGTCGTCGAGCAGACGCTCGAGGCCAGAGGTGATCCTCATCGGGGCAGACAGCTTGTGTCGGTTCGAGCTTTGCGCGTCTTGGTGGGGGGCCCCGTCGGGGCTTGCCCCCAACGGGGGGCGGGCTGGCGACAGCCCGCCCTAGACGATCGGCACGGGCTTGAGCGTGACCTTGTTGTCTTTCACGACCACGCGGAACCGCACCGCGCGGCACTGGTGCTGCGCCTTCAGCTTGCCCTCGTTGACCCGCAGCTTGGCGATGAAGCCCTCGAAGCTGACGTCGTCGGGGTTGCCGCTGGCGCGCCGCGCGTCGGTGTACTCGGTGTAGACCCGCTTGTAGTAGTCGGGCTCCGACTCCTGGGCGAGCGCCGCCAGATCGGGATCGCCGACCGCACGGCTGTCGGTGCTCTCGTCGAACTCGACCCGGCCCGGCACCACCAGGTTGCCGTCGTCGTCGAACTCCTCCTCGCCCGGCTCGGGCCGCCCGAGCAGCCGCGCCAGCATCACGTTCAGGCCGTTGGCGACGCCGTCGAGATCGTCGCCGACCGGACGGAAGGTGCGCTCGAGATTGCCGTTGATGATCTCGGCGACGCCCAGCTCGATCTGATCGACCTGATCGAGGATGCGCTGGCTCGCGAGGAAGATGCCGCCGAGCGCCAGCGCCAGCGCGACCACGCCGAGCACCAGGATGAACATCCCGATGCGGCCGTGCTCCGACGCGCCGCGGCTGGCCTCGGTCAAGACCAGGATGCCCGCGGTCGCCGCCGGGTAGTCCTTGGGCAGGGCCTCGAGCGACAGCCGCGGCAGCCGCACCGCCGACACCAGGTACTCCTGGCCGCCGGCCGGGATCGAGATGAACTTGCCGGCCTGGCCCTTGGCGAGCGCGACCGACACCAGATCGCCGGTCTTCAACGTCGGCGCCAGCGCGCCCTGCATGCGGGTGTCCTCGCTGTCGTCGCCGCGCTTGAAGCTCGACGCGAACACCTGCTCGCCGTCGAAGTACGCGATGTGGGTGCCGAGGATCTGCTGCTGCGCCCGCGCCGCCTTCGACGTGATCGAGTACGCGAGCACGACCGCGCCGAGCACGACCGGCTTGCCCGCGGCGTCGAGCTGATCGGTGTCGAGCACCGCGCCGATGCCGACCCGCAGGAGGCCCTTGCCCGGGTAGTTCCACACCTCGGTCATGAGCGTCGCCTGGCCAGCCGTCGGCGGCGCCAGCGCCAGCTCGAGGCCCTTCCACACCAGCTTGCCGTCCTTCTTGAACTCGCCCGCGACCGGGTTGGTCACGCCGTCCATCGCGACGATCGCGCCGCTGGCGTCGACCAGCGCCAGCAGATCGGCCTGGCTGCCCTCGCGCT
>JAYTAJ010000332.1:0-1854 GCA_043737575.1 Myxococcales bacterium
GAGGTGATGAGCGCGGTGAGGTGCAGCTTCTTCAGCGCGGCGTGGAGGCGGTGCAGCTCGCGGCGGACCGCGCCGGTGTCGTGGAAGTGGGTGAACACCGCGCCGAGCGAGTCGAGCGCGACCCGGCGGGCGCCGATGCGGCGGGTCGCGACCTCGATGCGCGCCACCAGCGCGCCGAAGTCGTAGGACCCGGCCTCGATGCGCTCCTCCTCGGGGCGCGGCGACGCGTCGACGAACGTGAACTTGCGATCGGCCTCGAGCTGGGCCAGGTCCCAGCCGAAGCCGAGCATGTTGCGGCGCAGATCGTCGGGCGTCTCCTCGAAGGTGACGAACACGCCGTGCTCGCCGCGCAGCGCTCCCTCGATCAGGAACTGCAGCGCGAAGACGGTCTTGCCGCTGCCCGCGGTGCCGCTGACCAAGGTCGACCGCCCCTGCGGCAAGCCGCCGGCGGCGATCAGGTCGAAGCCCTCGATGCCCGTCGGCAGCTTCTGGATCTGGAGGGTTGGGTTACTCATGGCCACTTTCTTCGAGCCCGAGCCCGAACAGCACCGTGTCGAGGGGTGAGAGGTCGCCGACCAGCCGCCGGACCGGGGTCGGCGATCGGCGGATCAAGGTGGGCGTGGCGACGATGTTCGCGGCCTCGGCCGCGTCGGGTTGATCGAGGACGTCGACGATCACCAGCTGGTAGCGGCCCTCGAGCCGGCTCCGGACCAGGATCCGCTCCAGGTTGGCGATCGCGGCCTCCGATCGCATCGAGCGACCGGTGACGTAGAGCTCGAGCTGCAAGGTGGTCACGACGTTGCCTCCGTTCGGCCGCGCACGAGCGACCCGAAGCCTGAGCGTTTGCGATAGTAGGTCAAGAGGCGCCCCATCAGCTCGAGCGCGATGAGCCGGCCCTCGTTGACCAGGGTCTGGACCTTCACCGCGGGCGCGCCCTTGCTCGCCCGTTGCAGCGCCTGCGAGTGCAGCTCGGCGACGTCACCGGCGCCGCCGCCGAGGCCACCGAGCAGCTCCGCGAGGTCGCGCAGCTCGGCCGCGAGGTTGACCCGGGCGTCGCGATAGATGTGACGCGCGAGCGACAGCTCGAGGATGCGGGCGTGGCGATCGACCAGCGTCGCGAACGCGGCGGGCGCGCGCTGCTCGATCGGCAGCACGCCGAACATCGCGGCGGTGACCCGGCTCGACTGCTCGGCCGACACCAGGCCCTGGAGCAGCACCTGCTCCTCCTCGGCGCGCCCCGGGATCAGCGAGAACGACGTCACCGCGGTGGCGCGGGGCAGGACCAGGCGGAACGTGGTCTCGTCGGCCGCGGGGCGGACGGTGATGTCGCCGCCGTGCCCCTGGGCGATCCGCCGCGCGATGTAGAGGCCGAGGCCGAGGCCGTGGCTGCGATCGCGCGGCGATCGGTCCGAGCTCAGGCGACGGAACGGGTTGAACAGCGTCGGCACCACCTCGGGCAGGATCGTTCCCGGGCTGGTCACCCCGATCACGATCTCGGCGGCCCCGGTCCCGTCGACGACCGCGTGGATCGGCGCGGCGGCGCCGTGGCGGACCGCGTTGCCGAGCAGGTTCGAGACGATCTGCGCGACCCGCTCGGGGTCGCAGACGCAGGTGGTGTCGCCGCGCGCCGCCACCGTGATCGTGGCCGGGCGCTTGCCGGTCCCGAGGTCCGCCGCGACCGCGCGGACGATCGGATCGAGGTCGGTGGCGGCGAGGCGGAGCGGCAGCCGCGCGTCGAGGCGACCCTGGGTCAGGTCGATCATCTGGTCGAGGATCCGCGACATCCGATCGCCGGCGCGGGCGATGCGGTCGACCGCCTTCTCCAGCGCGGGATCCTGCACGTCGGCCGCGATC
>JAYTAJ010000333.1:0-1853 GCA_043737575.1 Myxococcales bacterium
CGCGACGCCGCGCGCGACCGCGCCGCGATCGACCGACGACAGCATCTCGCGCAGCTCCATCGCGCGGCGCTCGTCGGACACGCAGGCCAGCTCGGCCTCGTCGAGGGCGGCCAGCGGCACGTCGAGCCCGATCGGGCGGTGCATCGCGAGGTGCTCGCCGAGCCGGCCGAGGGCGCGATCGCGGCGCTTCTCGAGATCGCCGAGGCCGCGATCGATCACGCGGCGCGCGGCCTGGACCGCGGCGCGCTCGTCGGTGGCGCGCTCGGCGGCGGCGGTGATCGCGGCGCGGGCGTCGGCGAGGCGGCGGTTGGCGCGGTTGCGCTCGGCGAGCAGCGCGGCGATGCGCGGCTCGAGCTCGTCCTGCTGGGCCGCGAGGGCGGGCTCGTCCTTGCCGACCGCGAGGCGATCGGCGCGCAGGGTCGCCAGCTCGGCCTCGACCGCGGCGCGATCGCCCTTGCCGCCGCGCGCCGACACCGCCTTGCCCTCGGCGTCGCGGATCTGATCGTCGATCCGCCCCAGCGTCGTGCGCAGCTCGTTGCCGCGGCGGCGCAGCGCGCTGACCTCCTTGTCGAGCGGGACCAGCCGCGCGACGACGCTCGCCAGCTCGGCCTCGATCGCCTTGACCTCGGCGGTCTGCTTGTCGACCTCGCCGCGCTCGTTGCGCTGGATCGAGTCGACCTCGGCCTCGGCGGCGGCGGCCTGGCCGGCCTTGGCCGAGCGCTCCTCCTCGAGGGCGCCGAGCGCGTCGCGGGCGGCGGCGAGGCGATCGTCGTCGAGCGACGGATCGGCGATGCCGTCGGCGCCGAGCGCGATCATCCGCTGCTCGCACAGGAGGCGGCTCTGCTCGATCGCCGCCTCGAGCCGTGCCAGCTGGCGGCGGGCCGCGGCGCCGCCGAACAGCACGGTGAAGACGTACAGCACGTCGCCGCTCAGGCCGCGCCGCTTGCGGAACGTCGACGGTGCGCGCAGCGTGCCGCTGGTCGCGGCGGGCGCGGCGCGCGCGACGCCGCCGAGCAGCGTGGCGTCGCCGCGGACCGGATCGATGCGGGTCGCGTCGTCGCGGGTGTCGTCGAAGGACTCGTGGCCGATCACGATCGGCGCGGGCGGGGTCGGCGGCGCGGTGGCGCGGGCTTTCCGCGGCGCGGGGGGCGGCGGCGGTGACGGACGGGGTGCGGCTGCCGCGCGAGCCGGGGGCGGCGGCGGCGGCTTGGGCTTGTCGTCCTCGGGATCAGGCTCCCGCGCGGGCATGTCCCACCCGCCCGCCAGGTTGTCGATCCGCTGGCGAGTGTCGTCGCTGGCGCGACGCGACGGATCCTTCTCACCCACCGCGGCACCATATCATGTAGGTCCCAGGCCTCCGAAAACCGTGACGGATCGGGCCGGGTGCCGCAACTCAGTTGCATGGCCGCCTACTTGGTTGACCGCGCGGTTCCGGATGGTGCAATGCTGGCGACGAGCATGTCGCGTCCGCGCGCCCGCTACCGCTACCTCGGCCCCCTCGGCGTCGGGGCCCAGGGCGCGGTGATCCGCGTCGAGGATCGCCAGCGCGGCGGCGCGATCTGCGCGCTCAAGGCCCTCGGCGGCGGCGGCGCCGATCGCGCCGAGCTGGCCTACGAGTTCGCCCGCCTCGCCGCCCTCGATCACCCGGCCCTGCCCCGGGTCCACGAGCTCGGCGTCCTGGCCGAGGCGGTCGGCCCGATCGCCGCGGGCACGCGCTACTTCACCGCCGACGAGATCGACGGTCAGCCGCTGTCGACCCTGGCGCCGCTCGGCGGCGGCGATCGCGCGGCGCTGTTGTGGGTGATCGCGGTCGACGTCGCGTCGGCGCTCGCGGCGATCCACGGCCTCGGCCT
>JAYTAJ010000334.1:0-4368 GCA_043737575.1 Myxococcales bacterium
GCCACCAGTCGCCGCCGTCCGCTGGCTCGCGTCAACCGCTCGACGAGCGCGGTCGCGCCAGCGTCGCTCGCGTCCAGCGCCAGCGCGCGATCGCACAGCGCCAGCGCGGGCGCGATCGCCCGTCGCGCCGCGGCGTCCTCGGCCCGCGCGACGATCCGCGCGATCACGATCGGTCGGTGCGCCGCGGTCCACGCCGCGCGATCGATCGCGTAGCCGCGCACCTCGTCGATCGGCTCGCCGAGGCCGCCGTCCTTGGCGAGCGCGCGCAGCTCGGCGGCGACGGTCGCGGCGTCGGCCGGACGATCGGCGCGATCGGGCGCCATCAGCCGCGCGATCAGGCGCGACAGCTCGCCGCCGATCGCGGGGTGGCGACGCAGCGCGGGCGTCGCGCCCTTGGTCGCGTCGGCGAGGATCTTGGCGGGCCCGCCGGTGAACGGCAGGCCGCCGGTCCCGAGCTGGTAGAGCGTGACGCCGACCGAGTACAGATCGCTGCGCGCGTCGACGGTCTGGCCGTGGGCCTGCTCGGGCGCCATGAAGCTCGGCGTGCCGAGCAGCGCGCCGGTGCGGGTCACCAGCGAGTCGTCGTCGTCGAGCCGCGCCACCCCGAAGTCGGCGAGCAAGAGCCGGCCGTCGTCGGCGAGCATGACGTTGCCGGGCTTGACGTCGCGGTGGACGATGCCGGCCTGGTGCGCGACCGACAGCGCGTCGCACAGGAGCGCGCCGATGCACGCGACCAGCTCGGCGAGGATCGCGCCGTCGGCGTCGATGATCTCGCGCAGGCTGTGGCCGCGCACCAGCTCCATCACGATGTACGGCGCCGCGCTGCGATCGCCGACGTCGTAGACCCGCAGGATGTTCGGGTGCTCGAGGCCGGCCGCGGCCCGGGCCTCGCGGTGGAAGCGACGCGTGACCTCGTCCTTGCGCGCGAGGTGCGGGAACAGGACCTTCACCGCGACGTCGCGGCGCAGCTCGGTGTCGCGAGCGCGGTACACCGTCGCCATCCCGCCCGCACCGAGCTCGGCCCCGAGCAGATAGCGGCCCAATTGCTGCGGGACCGCAGCAGGAGCTTCAGCCGGACCTTCCGCAGGAGCTTCCGCTGGAGGATCTTCCGCAGGAGCTTCCGCTGGACGATCTTCGGCGTCGCGCGTCACGGAACCCCGCCCGATCGTGCGTCGATCATCCGATCAACGCACCGGGTTCACTTCCAAAGAACGAATCCGCCGCCCGCTTGCTTGGCCGAGCGCATCGCGGTGCCGAGGCGGCGCGCGAGCTGATCGCTACCCGCCGCAGGCAGATCAGCCGAGGTCGCGACCGCGATCACGGGCGCGAGCTTCGCCGACTCGCCGACGAACAGCTCGGCGCGGCCCGCGGTGACGCGATCGACCAGCGCCTTCGCCAGCGGCTCGCCGCTGCCCGGCGGCATCACGACGAAGAAGTCGGAGCCGCCGAGGTGACCGACGAACGCGCCGTTGTCCGACTGCTTGCGCGACTCCTCGAGCACCAGCTTGGCGAAGCTGCGGACCGCGTCCTCGCTCTTGGCGTAGCCGACCGCGTCGGCGTACTCGTCGAAGTGCAGGACGTCGACGTGGAGGACGTCGACCAGGCGTCCGGCCTTGAGCAGCTCGGCGAGGTGCGCGTCGATCGCGCGCGAGCCCGGCAGATCGGTCGTCGGGTTGCGATCGCGCTCGCGCTTGGTCGAGCGGATGAGCGCCTTGGCGCGGGCGCCGAACTCGCGCAGATCGAACGGCTTCGACATGTACGCGTCGCAGCCGGCGTCGAGGCCCTCGACCTGCTGCTCGACCGACGCCAGCGCGGTGAGCATCAGGATCGGCGTGCGCGACCACATCACGTCGCTCTTCAGGCGGCGCGCGACCTCGAGCCCGTCGAGGCGCGGCATCATCCAGTCGAGCACGAGCAGGTCGGGGTCGTGAGCCCGGACCAGCCGCAACGCTTCCTCGCCATCGTAGGCGCGCAGGCACAGGAAGCCCGCGTCGCCCAGCGCCATGCTGACCATGTGCGCGATGGCGTCATCGTCCTCGGCGATGACGATCTTCTTGAACACGCCTTGGTGTACGCCCCCGACCCCGCCGGCGTCAAGGAACGGTCGGACGAGGGACTCGACTCACAGAATCAGGTCCCTCGCTTCGCTCGGTCCCGGTGCCCACCCGCACGCGACCTGTCGATCGGGTATACCGCCCCCGTGCGAACTCCCGTCGATCCGCCCGTGGCCACGACCGTCCTCGGCAATGGCCTCCGGGTGACGACCGTCGAGCTGCCGCACCTCCACACCGTCACCGTCGCCGCGTTCATCAAGGTCGGCTCGCGCTTCGAGTCGCCGGCCGACAGCGGCCTGTCGCACTTCGTCGAGCACATGCTGTTCCGCGGCACCGAGCGCTATCCGACCTCGCTCGCGCTCAACACCGCGATCGAGAGCCTCGGCTCGACGCTCCACGCCGAGACCGGCCGCGACTACACGCTGCTCACGATGGGCTTTCTCCCCGAGCAGGTGCCGGCCGGCATCGAGCTCCTGCGCGAGCTGCTCGGCAGCCCGCGCTTCGGCGAGATCGAGCTCGAGCGCGCCCTGGTGCTCGAGGAGATGAGCGAGGACTACGACGAGGACGACGTCGAGATCAACGTCGACGACATCGCCCGCGGCCTGATGTTCGGCGACCACCCGCTCGGCCAGCGCATCATCGGCCCGCGCGTCAACGTCCAGCGCTTCGCGTCGGTCGACGTCCACCGCCACTTCGCGACCTACTACGGCGCCGCCAACACCATCCTGTGCGTCGCCGGCCCGGTCGAGCACGGCGCCATCGTCGACGCGGCGCGCCGCCTCGAGGAGCTGCCGCGCGGCGTGCTGGCGCGGCCCGATCCGGCGCCGATCGTGCCGGGGCCGTCGCGCTGGCGCCACGTCAAGGACAGCGGCGCCCAGACCAACCTGTCGATCCTGTTCCGCGGCGTGCCCGAGATCGATCCGAGCTATCCCGCGTTCGTCGCGCTGTTGCGCGCGCTCGACGACGGCATGTCGACCCGGCTGCACTACCAGCTCGCCGATCAGAAGGGCCTGGCGTACTCGATCGGCGCCGGCATCGAGCCGCTCGCCGACGCCGCGCTGTTCGAGATCACCAGCGCCACCGCCAACGCCAAGCTGCCGCGCCTGGTCGGCGAGATCCTGACGCTGGTCGGCGGCCTGCGCGCCGATCGCATCACCGACGCCGAGATGGCGAAGATCCGGACCCGCTACCGCTACGAGACCCTGGCGTCGATCGACGATCCGTCGTCGATGGCCGGCTGGTTCGGCGGCACCGCGCTCTACTACCCGCCGCCGTCTCTGTCCGAGCGCCTCGCCGCGATCGATCAGGTCACGCCCGACGATCTGATCGCCACCGCGCGCCAGGTCATCGTCCCCGACAACCTGGTGATGGCCGCGGTCGGCGCGCTGTCCAAGGCCCGGGTCGGCGAGCTGCGCGAGGTCATCGCCAGCTGGGCGTGACTACTGCTCGTCGCCGGTGAGGCCGCCGTAGCCGGCGCCGCCCCACGCGTTGGCCAGGGCCTGATCGTAGCGCAGCGAGATCGAGTCGCCGCCGAAGGCGGTCGTGAAGGCGCCGCCGCCGTCCCGCGTGAACACGACCTCCATCGCCTCGTCGCACGCGCCCCACGGACAGAAGAACGCGCCTGCGAAGCTGGCGTGGTCGGCGTCCTGCCAGTCGATCGAGCCGCGGAAGCGCTGCGAGCCGAGCAGCTTCGTCAGCGACCAGCCGTCGCCGGCCTTCGACAGCTTGCACGGCTGCGGATCGTAGTCGCCGATCTGGCAGGTCCACAGCGCGCCGTCGATCAGGCCGTGGCTGGCGTCGCTGCGCGGCGGCGGCGCCTCGATCGGGCCGGTGTTGGAGATCGGCGCGGCGGCCTGCTTCGACGGGCACGCGGCCAGGGCGACGAGGGCGAACGCGGCGAGGGCGAGCTTCATGCGCGCGACGCTATCACTGCGCGGGCGCGACTCGCTCGTCGCGCGCGATCATCATCGCCTCCTTGGTCATGCGCAGCACCAGCGGCCCGAGGATCACTCCCGACGGGCCGACCAGCGCGATGCCGCCGAACATGCTGATCATGATCAGGTACGACGGCAGCGCGAGCTCGCCCCAGCGCGCCAGCATCGGGCGCACCAGGTTGTCGATCGATCCGATCACCGCGACGCCGACCACCGCCATGCCGATCGCCGCCTCGGTGCGGCCAGTCACCGCGAGCCCGATCGTCACGGGGATCCAGACCAGCGCGGTGCCGACCGACGGCAGCACCGACGACAGGAGCGTGAGCAGCCCGAGCACGAACGGCTCGGGCACGCCGATCACGACGTACGCGATCGTCGCG
>JAYTAJ010000335.1:0-22615 GCA_043737575.1 Myxococcales bacterium
CGTCGGCCGCGTCGCGCGCCACCGCCTCGCGCAGCGCCGCGTACGTCAGCCGCCGCCCGGTCGCCGCCTCGACGAGCGCGATCGCGTCGTCGGCGCCGCCCAGCATCAGATCACCATGCCGCCGTCGACGCCGAGGACCTGGCCGGTCACGTAGGCCGCGGCGTCCGACGCCAGGAAGCCGACCACGCCGGCGACGTCATCGGGCGTGCCGATCCGCCCGAGGCCGATCTGCGCCAGCCGCTCGGCCCGCACCTCGGCCGACAGCGCCTGGGTCAGCTCGGTGTCGATGTAGCCGGGCGCCACCGCGTTGACCCGGATGCCCTGCGGCGCCAGCTCCTTCGCCGCCGACATCGTCAGGCCGATCACCGCGGCCTTGCTCGCCGCGTAGACCGCCTGCCCGACCGCGCCGCGCGACGCCAGGATCGACGTGAGGTTGATGATCGTGCCGCGGCGCTCGCGCGCCATCAGCCGCGCCGCCGCCTGCAGGTGCAAGATCGCGCCGCGGGTGTTGGTGCCGAGCACGCGATCGACGTGCTCCGCCGTGATCATCCCGATCACCGCGTGCTCCATCACGCCGGCGTTGTTGACCAGCACGTCGAGCCGCTTCCAGGTCTTCCAGATGGTCTGGTAGCTCGCCGCCACCGCCGCGGCGTCGCCGACGTCGCCGGCGATCGCGAGGGTCCGCACGCCGTGCCGCGCCGCCAGCTGGTCGGCCCGCGCCTGCAGCGCCGCGGCGTCGCGGTGACCGCCGATCGCGACGTCGGCGCCGTCGGCCGCGAGCCGCTCCGCCACCGCCCAGCCGATGCCGCGGCCGCCGCCCGTGACGAACGCCACCCGCCCGACCAGCGCGGTCACAGCACCACGCCGTGCTTCGCCACGATCTCGCGCGCCTTGGCGTAGCTCGACATCGCGATCACGTCGTCGGTGTCGAGCATCAGCTCGAACGTCGCCTCGATCGCCGCGATCAGCTGCATGTGCGCGACCGAGTCCCACTCGCGGATGCCGCGATAGGTGAGGCTCTCGAAGTCGGCCGGCGCCGCGCCCAGCCCGAGCGCCTCGACGAACGCCGCCCGCAGCCTGTCGAGGTTGTCGGCCATGGATCGGCGGAACCTACTGCGTGCCTCCGGGTCGGTCAAGGCGACGGTCGTCGGCGCGCGCGCTATCATCGCCCGCAGTGACGACCAAGATCCTCGGAGTGTTCCACTCCTATTCCGACCCCTCGGCAGCGCTCCTGGTCGACGGCGAGGTGGTGGCGTTCGTCGAGGAGGAGCGCCTGATCCGGGTCAAGCACGCCCCCGGCGCGTTCCCGATCCGCTCGATCGACTACGTCCTGGCGGCCGGCGGCATCACGCTGACCGACGTCGACTACATCGCGCAGGCGTGGGACTGCGGCAAGTACGACAGCGGCGCGATCGCGCAGCACTACGACGCGGTCAACGCGACCTACCCGACCACCGACGGCGACCTCGCGTACCAGCGTCGCCACCTCCAGGCGTTTCGCTCCGAGCGCCAGCGCGAGATCATCACGCGCAACCTGCGCCGCGAGTACGGCGCGATCGAGCTGCCGCCGATCCGCTTCGTCAACCACCACTTCGCCCACGCCTGCACCGCGTTCTTCCAGTCCGGCCTCGCCGAGTCGCTGGTGCTCACGCTCGACGGCAGCGGCGAGGACGTCACGACGACGTGGTGGCACGGCAAGGACGGCAAGCTCGAGCTGTTGCGCGAGATCAAGATCCCGCACTCGCTCGGCTGGCTGTACTCGGCGTTCACCGAGTACCTCGGCTTCGAGGCCTACGACGGCGAGTACAAGGTCATGGGCCTCGCCGCGTATGGCAAGTCGAACCCCGCGCTCGACGCCAAGCTCGACGAGCTGGCCTGGTACGACGGCGCCGGCGGCTTCGTCACCGATCCGATGAAGCTCACCCGCGGCGGCAACTCGCAGTCGTCGTACTTCAGCGACGCGCTGCCGATCTTCATGGGCCGCCCGGCCCGGACCCGCCGCGAGCCGGTCGAGATCTTCCACCAGGAGTGCGCGTCGGCGGTGCAGCGCAAGCTCGAGGAGATCGTGCTGAAGATGGTCGGCTACTGGACCGAGCAGACCGGCGTCCGCAACCTGTGCATCTCGGGCGGCGTCGGCCTCAACGTCAAGCTGAACGGCAACCTGTTCGCGGCCGGGCTGGTCGACGGCTTCGCGCCGCATCCGCTGTGCGGCGACAGCGGCCAGTCGGTCGGCGCCGCGATGGCGCTGCGCTACCAGCTGACCGGCTTGCAGCAGCAGGCGCTCGCGCACCTCTACCTCGGGCCCGAGTACAGCGATCAGGAGATCCGCGACACCCTGGTCAGCTGCGGCGTCGCCTTCACCGAGGAGCCGTCGATCGCGCGCGCCACCGCGCAGCTGATCGCCGACGGCAAGATCGTCGCGTGGTTCCAGGGCCGCATGGAGGGTGGCCCGCGGGCGCTCGGGGCGCGCTCGATCCTCGCCGACCCGCGCACCGAGTCGTCGCGCGACAAGGTCAACGTCGTCATCAAGTACCGGGAGCTGTGGCGGCCGTTCTGTCCATCGATGACCGCCGACGGGCTGGCGCAGTACTACGACCACAGCACCCACGCGCCGTTCATGATCATGACGTTCCGGGCCAACCAGCACGCCAAGGCCACCATCCCCGCGGTGGTCCACATCGACGGCACGTCGCGGCCGCAGGTGGTCGATCCGATCGCCAACCCGAAGTTCCACGCCGTCCTCGAGGAGTTCCGCGCGCTGACCGGCATCCCGTGCGTGCTGAACACGTCGTACAACGTGAAGGGCGAGCCGATCGTGTGTACGCCGCTCGACGCGATCCGCACGTTCTTCGGCACCGCGCTCGACGCCCTGGCGATCGGCAACTTCCTGGTGGTGAAGTGATGCAGAACATCCTGTTCGTCGGCGCCCACCACGACGACTGCGAGCTCGCGATGGGCGGCAGCATCAAGCGCTGGACCGACGAGGGCAAGCGGGTCTCGAGCGCGATCCTCACCAACAGCGAGTGGCAGACGCCCGCCGGCACGATCCAGCGCTCGTTCGCGGTGACCGAGCAGCAGTGCGCGCAGGCCGGCGCGCTGCTCGGCTACAAGCCCTACAACCTGCAGATCTGCCGCGACTTCGAACTGCGCTACGACGACGCGATCGTGGTGTCGCTCCTGAAGATCATCGCCGCCGAGGACATCGACACGCTGATCACGATCTGGCCCCACGACGCCCACCCGACCCACCGCATCGCCGCCGACCTCGCGCTCAACACCACGCGCAAGCTGCCCAACGTGCTGACGACGCGCATCTCGTGGAACTCGTCGGGCCACGGCTTCCGCCCGACGTTCTTCGTCGACATCACGCCGTACCTCGAGCTCAAGATCGACGCGCTGCGCTGCTACGCCGACGAGTTCGCCCGCACCGGCCGATTGTGGGAGAAGTTCATCCGCAGCGCCAACAGCCTGTATGGCCTCGAGGCCAACTGCGACTATGCCGAGGCGTTCGAGGTCGTGAAGTACCGGTACTGATCACGCGCGGCGGAGCACGAGCTCGTTGCAGCCGTGGCCGCCGCCGACGGTCTTCAGCAGCTCCAGCGTGAAGCCGCGGGCGCGGAAGAAGTCGTGGACGTCGCCCGGATTCGCGACCTCGAACGGCAGGCCGCCGACCCAGTCGACGATGTCGTGCATCATCGACATGCCGCGGCGCTGGCGGTACTCGCGCCAGCGCGCGACCGGGTTGCGGCGCGCGGCAAGGTCGGCGAGGACGGCGCGACCGACGAAGTACGGGACGAAGGTGCCGAGCACCGCGGCGCGGCCGACCGGGCCCGAGCAATACGTGCGCTTGACCGCGAGCCAGGCCTTCGACCGCCGCCCCTGATCGTTGTACAGCGCGATGAAGAGCTGGCCGCGCGGCGCCACCCGATCGCCGACCAGCGCGAGCGCGTCCCACATCGCGCCGGTGTGGTGGAGCACGCCCCACGAGTAGACGACGTCGAAGCGACCGAGCGAGTCGAGCAGCTGGGCGTCGAGAGCCGAGCCCTCGAGCACGCGCCACTGCGGATCGTCGGGGAAGTAGCGGCGCTGCAGCTCGCGGGTACACGCGACCGAGTGCGGATCGTAGTCGAACGACGTCACGGTGGCGCCGAGCCGGCGCGCCGCGAGGCTGAACAGGCCGCTGCCCGAGCCGACGTCGAGGAACGACAGGCCCGCGAGGCTGGCGCGGCCGAGCTTGGTGGTCAGCGACGCCTCGGCGACCGCGATGCGCTCGTCGTCGAGCACCTCGAGGAAGCGCGTCCAGTTCTCGCCGAACTTGAACCGCTCGCCGTCGGCGACCTCGCGGGCGTTCGTCGTCGTCACGAAGCCGGCACGGTAGCTCACCGGTACTCCTCACGCCAGGCCTGCCACATGAGCACGATCCACAGCGACGACTGCCAGTCGCGGCGGCCCGCGAGGTGCTCGGTCCAGCGCGCGCGGATCGGCGCGGGATCGAGGTAGCCGTCGTCGCGCAGGCGCCGCTCGTCGAGGAGCGCGTCGGCCCAGTCGCGCAGCGGCCCGCGCAACCACGCGCCGAGCGGCACCGCGAAGCCGCGCTTGGGTCGCTCGAACAGCGCGCGCGGGACGTGGCGCGCGAGGACGTCGCGCAGCACGACCTTGCCGACGTCGCCATCGACCTTGCGCGAGTACGGCAGCCGCCATGCCAGCTCGACGACGTCGGCATCGAGCAGCGGGATGCGGGTCTCGAGCGCCGTCGCCATCGCCGCGCGGTCGACCTTCACCAGCACGTCGTCGGGCAGGTACAGCAGCGCGTCGGCCAGCATCGCGCGCTCGGTCGGCGACGCGTGCAGGAAGTCGGGCGCGAGCGGCAGCAGCCCGCGCGGCTCGCGGCCGCCGAGGACGACCGCCTCGGGGTCGTGCCAGCTCGACAGGTACGCTTGATAGAACGCGTCGAGATCGTCGGCGGTGGCGAAGTAGACGCGGCGCCGCAGCCACTCGGTCAGCTGCCGCGCGCGCGACAGCGGCGCGGTGCGCGTCGACACCGCGGCGAGCGCTGCGGCGACGGTCCGCGCCGCCGCCCGACGTCCCGGCACCGCGTACAGGTGCGCGGCCTGGCGCAAGAGCCGGTAGCGCGTGTAGCCACCGAACAGCTCGTCGCCGGCGTCGCCCGAGAGCGCCACGGTGACGTGGGCCCGGGTCAGGCTCGCGAGCAGCACGGTCGGCAACTGCGACGAGTCGGCGAACGGCTCGTCGTAGATCACCGCGAGCCGCGGCACCACCGCCAGGCACGCCTCGGGGGTCGCGATGAGCTCGGTGTGCTCGGTGCCGAGGTGCTTCGCGATCGCCGCCGCGTACTCCGACTCGTCGTACCCGCGCTCGCCAAAGCCGACGCTGTACGTGCGCACCTGCCGCGTCGACTCGGCCTGCATCAGCGCGACCACGGTCGACGAGTCGAGACCGCCCGACAGGAACGCACCGAGTGGCACGTCGGCGACCATCTGGCGACGGATCGCTCGCCGCAGCACCGCCTCGACGCGCTCGGCCGCCTCGACCGCGGACACCCGCAGCGGATTGGCGATCCCGCGAGCCGCGACCGCGCGCAGATCGTAGTACGCGATCGGATCGCCGACGATGCCGCGGGTCAGATCGATCGTGACGTGATGCCCCGCCGGCAGCTTGCCGATCGACGCGTAGATCGAGCGCGGCGACGGCACCCAGCCGTGGCGGAAGTACTGGACCAGCGCGGCGCGGTCGATGCGCGGATCGAAGTCGGGGTGCGCGCGCAGCGCCTTCAGCTCCGAGCCGAACACCACCGCCGCGCCGGCGCGGCCCCAGTACAGCGGCTTCTCGCCGAACCGATCGCGCACCAGCGTGACCGAGCGGGTGTCGCGGTCGTAGACCGCCAGCGCGAACATGCCGTGGAGCCGCGGCAGGCTGGCGATCACGCCATCGCGCTCGAACCGCGCGAGCATCACCTCGGTGTCCGAGGTGCCGCGCAGCGTGCGGGCGTCGAGCTCGGCGCGCAGCTCGCGGTGGTTGTAGATCTCGCCGTTGAAGGTGACGACGTAGCGCCCGCTCGCCGACGCCATCGGCTGAGCGCCGGTCGGCGACAGATCGACGATCGCGAGCCGCCGATGCGCGAGGCCGACTCGCCCGTCGGGCGACACCCAGACGCCCGCACCGTCGGGACCGCGGTGCGCGATCCGATCGCCCATCGCGCCCGCGATCGCCGCGGTCGCGTCGGGACCGCGCGTGCCCGCCAGCGCCACCAGGCCCGCGATGCCGCACATCAGCGCCCGGCCTCCCAGGCCTCGGTGAGCTTGGCGGTCGCGGTCGTGAGCGAGAACGGGCTGGCCGCGAACCGCGCCCGCACGGTCACGTCGCGCGGACCGGCGATCAGCGCGCGCACGTCGGCGGCCCAGCGCCGCGGCGGCTCATCGAAGCGGCGGACGTGGACGCCGGGCACCGCCGCGGCGATCTCGCACACCCCCGGCAGATCGGGCGCGACCACGGGCGTGCCCGCGGCCAGCGACTCGAGCACCGCACCGGGCAACCCCTCGTGCGTCGACGTCAGGATCGACAGATCGGCGCCACACAGGTAGCGAGGAACATCGGGGCGCTCGCCGACGAAATGCACGCGATCACCGAGGCCCAGCGCGCGGACGCGAGCGCGGGTCTCGGCCTCGAGCGCGGTCCCGCCACGGCCGACGAACACCAGGTGCGCGCCTGGCGTGGCCGCGATGACGTCGACGGCGAACGGCTGGTTCTTCGGCGGATGGAACCGCGCGACCTGCACCACGATCGCCGCCTCCGGTGGCAGCGCCAGCTCGGCGCGGATCGCGGCGCGCGCGTCGGGTACGACGAAGCGATCGAGATCGATGCCGTTGTAGATCACGCGGCAGCGCGGATCGTCGCGCCAGCGCGGCGACCAGGCGTGCTCGAGCGCGGCCTCGGCGACGCCCAGCAGCTGGGTCGCGTTGCGATCGACCAGGCGCCGCATGAGCGCGCGATAGCCGCGCCGCGCCAGCCCGTGGCCGTGATCGTCAGCGGTCGACCGGAAGTGGGCGATGCGGCTGCGCACGCCGGCCAGCCGCGCGATCGTGAGGATGAGCCCGCTCGCCAGGTGGACCTGCGAGTGGACGACGTCGATGCGGCGCCGTCGCAGGAGCGCGATGAAGCGCGGCGCGAACGCGGCGTCGAGGCGACACGGATGCACCTCGCCGCCGAGCTGGCGGATCTCGTCGGTGAGCGAGCCGGCCCGGCCCGACAGCGTGCAGAACTCCAGCACGACCCGGCTGCGATCGAGGCGACCGAGGACGTCGATCGTCCGCAGCTCGGCGCCGCCGCGATCCATCGCGCCGAAGACGTGCATCACGCGGACCGCGGTCAGGTGGCACCGCCGCGCATCGCCGCGCGCAGCGGCAACGCCACCGCGACGAAGTACAAGATCGACTCGACGCCGAACCCGATGAAGATCGCCCACGCCGCCCCGCGCAGCTCGTAGTGCGGGATCAACCGCCACGACGCCACCGCGATCACCACGGTGCTGGCGCCGTGGATCCACGGCTGGATCCGGAACTGCCGCAGCGCATCGAGCGCGGTGCCGAAGAACATGTACGTCCACAACAGGCCCGACGACGCCGCGAGCCACACCAGCACGTCCTGGTGGCGGACGAACGCGTCGCTGTAGACCAGCCGCAGCACCATCCCCCCGATCGTCGCCGACAGCACCACCGCGACCACGCCGAGCAGCGCGCCGATCGCGATCAGCCGTCGCAAGGTCGACGTGAACGCCCGCCAGTCCTCGGCGGCAGCGTAGCGCGCCAGCCGCGCGACCGCGGCATTCGCGATCGTGGTGATGACGAGCCCGCCCAGCATCAAGAGCGTCGTCAGCGACGAGAACGCGCCGACGTCGGCGCGCGACGCGTAGCCGTCGAGGAAGTAGCGCGGCACGTTGGCCTGGAGCGATCCGATCGCGGTCACCAGCCCGAGCGGCGCCGCCAGCCGCAGCAGCCGCTCGATCGCGCCTCGGTCCCACCCCGGTCCGGTCGCGGCGAACGCCCGCCGCGCGTACGCGAGATCCCACAGCATCCACCCCGCGTAGACCAGCGCCACCGCGAACCCGAGCAGCACGACCGATCGGGTCGCCAGCAACACCACGACCGTCACCACCATCGTGGTGAGCCCGCGCCCGAGCTGCGAGATCGCGATGCGATCCTGTCGCTCGATCCGCTGCAGGTGGCCGTAGATCAGATCGCTGCCGCCCTCGAAGACCTTGGACATCGCGACCCCTGCGATGATCCACGTCGTGTGATCGCGATAGCCGATCGCGCCGATCGCGACGCTCACGGTCAGCGCGACCAGCATCGCCACGAGGCGGACCGCGACGTAGGTCGCCCACCGGGTCTCGTCGCGGGTGTCGGTCGATTGCAGCGCCCGCAGCTTGAGCAGGCAGAACACGAACACCGGACCGGTGACCGACAGCGCGACCCCCCAGTCGCCGCTGCGCGTCGCGCCGGTCTCGGCGTCACCCGACCACTTGGCGAGCGCGACCAGGACCAAGAGCTGCGATCCCGACAGCACGACGCTGCCGGTGAAGGCCCAGGCGAAGTTGCGCCGCAGCGACGAGACCGTCACGACCGGCCCGAGGAGAGCACGGATCGCGACCGTCCGCGCACGACCAGCACCGCCCACAACGCCGCCATCACGAAGAATGCGGCCAGCGACAGCACGAGGAGGAACGACGCCACCGACACCGTCAGCACGCCGACGGTCGGCGACCGGCGGCGATCGCCGATCGCGCAGATCAGCGCCGGGACCGCCGGCCCGAACAGCATCCCGATCCAGCCGAGGTTGGCGATCGCCTCCTCGAGCCACGACGTCGTCACGCCCCAGCCGATGTCACGCGGCTCGAACTCGAACATCGCCGCGGTCACGTAGATCGGATAGGTCAGCGGCTTGCCGGGCCACAGGTTGCGCGGCACGAAGATCGTCAGATAGAAGAGCAGCGACTGGCCGCGGTGCTCGAGGATCGTCAGCCGCTCGGGGTGCAGCTCGGCGAAGATCGTCTGCTTCGCGACCGCGTCGCGGCCGTAGTCGATCCGGTAGTTCACATACAGATCGGACGACTCGAAGCTCTGATCGCGCATCGGCTCGTCCTGGCCGATCTTGCGCACGCTCGACTGGTACGCGTACGAGAACACGCCGAGCGCGAGTCCGCACGCCACCGCCGCGGCGATGAAGCGGCGGCCCTTCAGCACGCCGCGCATCCACAGCAGGTAGAGCAGCAGCAGCAGCGCCAGCGCGACGACCGAGCGCTTGCCGTGGATCCACACCGCGACCGACAGGAACGGGATCGCCGCGACGCGCGCGATCATCGGCGAGCCCTCGGCGCTGATCACCAGCACCGCCGAGATCGCCGCCATCGTCGCCGCCATCGTGACGATCACCTGGTACTGCTCGACGCCCGCGGCCTGGTTGCCGATGTACGCGGCGTACTCGAGGAACTCGCTCGGACGCGGCGCCAGCACGATCACGAACGGCAGGGACAGCATCGTCGACCACGCGAACACCCGGGCCCACGGGCCGAGGCGCAGCTTCATCAGCGGCGCCGCCCCGGCGGCGATGGCGCGGCGACCGCCGAGCGCGGTGAACATCACGGGGATCACCGCGAGGTACAGCAGGTAGACGACGTTGGTGGTGTGATCGAACTGGCTGACGATGAAGCCGCGCTGGTAGGTGTACGTCGGCGGACCGACCGCGAGATCGAGCAGCAGCGGCACCGCGAAGAAGAAGTAGAACACCAGCTGCACGAACAGGATCGTGCGGCGGTCACCGCGCGCCAGCGCCCGCAGGCTGCGCACCACCCACCAGGTCAGCCAGGCGAACACGACCACCTGGAGCGCGACGAGGTCGCGATCGTAGCCGTCGGTCATCGCGCCCCCTGATCGAGCGACGCCTGGGCCGCGGCCAGCATGCGCACGACCCGGACGCCGCTGGCGGCGTCGGTGCGCGGGGTCGCGCCGTGCTCGATGCAGTCGAGGAAGTGCCGGATCTCGGCGGCGAGCGGCTCCACCATCGGCACCTGCGGGATGGTGACGTCGCCGTTGCGCAAGGTCAGGTACTCGGCGAACGACGCGAACTCGGGCGGGCGATCGTAGCCGCGGTCGTAGATGTGCAGCTTGTCGGGCGCGACATCGTCGAACTCGATCATCTTCTTCGAGCCGACCACGACCATCCGCCGCTCCTTGCGGGGATTGAGCCACGACACGTGCATGTGCGCGAGCGACGGCGCACCCGGGCGCGGCGCGAAGCCGAGCGTCACGAACACGACGTCGTGGATGCCGGGCTGCAAGAAGCTCTCGCCGCGCGCGGTGACGGTCGCGACCGGGGCGCGCACCAGGTAGTCGATCATCGACAGATCGTGGGGGCCGAGGCTCCACAGCGCGTTCTCGTCGGAGCGGAGCTTGCCGAGGTTGGCGCGCGTCGACGACAGGTAGTACAGGTCGCCGAGATCGCCGCGCTCGACCAGCTCGCGGATGCGCTCGACGACGGGGTGGTACAGCATCAGGTGCCCGACCAAGAGCACCGAGCCGGCCCGCGCCGCCGCCGCCGCCACCGCCTCGGCGTCTTTCACCGACAGCGCCATCGGCTTCTCGACCAGGACGTGGCGCCCGCTCGCCAGCGCGCGGCACGCCAGCTCGGCGTGAGTCGACGACGGCGTCGCCACCACCACCGCGTCGACGTCGCGAGCCGCGAGGACGTCGTCGACGCGCTCGGTCAGCCGCGCCGCGGGCGCGATCGCGTGGGCTCGGGCCAGCGCGGGCGCGCTGCGATCACACAGCCAGCGCAGCTCGGCGCGGGGCTCGGCGGCGAAGGCCCGCACGAGCGAGCAGCCCCACGATCCCGCACCGATGACAGCGATCCGGACCGGCACGCGCCCGATCAGAACGCGGCGCGCGCCCCGAACATGATCTCGTGGCGCACGTAGCTGGGATCGTCGCGCCCGCCGCCAGTCGGCTGGTACGTGTAGTCGGTCTGCACGACCGAGCCCGTGTACTCGGCCGTCGCGTAGTAGCGCTCGGTCAGCACGTACTGGGCGCGGGCATGACCCGCAAACACCAGATCGTCACGCGTCGGGCCGCCCATCAGGGACTCGTCGACGCCGCGGTAGCCGCGGACGCGGACGTCGAGCGAGCCGCTCAGCAAGAGCTTCTCGATCAGCTGCTGCTCGACCTTCGCGGTGACCCGGTGGTCGCGGTAGTAGTCGGCGTTGGTCGAGTCCTCGGCGTCGTAGGCGTACTCGAGGATGGCGCGGCCGGTCGGCGCATACTCGTAGCCGACCTCGACGGCGACGATCGGCGCGTTGTGGCTGTAGCCCGAGTCGTAGGGCAGCCAGGCCCAGCCGAGCTGGGCCTTGAGCGTGAGCGGCTCGGTCAGCGTGGTCGCGACGCCGACCAGCCCGCGCAGCGGCGTCGAGCCGTTCTTGGCGAGCATGCCGTCGGTCGCGCCGATCGCGCCGAAGAAGCCGTAGCTCAGATCGGCGTAGAAGCGCGTGTACGGCAGCCACTGCCAGTCACCGCGCAGCCCGATCGTGTGGTTCATGCGATTGGGCACGCCGCTCGCGCCCTCGAACACGTCGAGCATGTTGCGGTAGCGCAGCGTGCCGCTGATCGTGCGGCCGCCCGGCTGGTAGCGCAGCCCGAGGTCGAGCAGGTTGTCGATGCGGTTGGTCGAGGTCGCGTCCTCGTAGTTGCGCGGACGGATGTCGCGGCGCAGCCGATCGTCGGCGAGGAACGACCACGTGCCCTGCGGGTAGACCTGCAGGTGGGCCTGGGTGTCGAACGCGAGGTTGCGCTGCGCCGCGGCCGAGGGGTTGTCGTAGTAGAGGTACTCTTCGTAGCGGAAGCCGCCGCCCGCGCGGAACTCGAACGTCGGCGGCGCCGGCTCGTTGAGCGGCTCCTCGCCGGGGATCGGCTCCTCGGGCTCGAGCTTGGCGGACGCGACATCGAACTTCGCGGTGACCCGGATGATCCCCGAGCTGATGATGTCCTGGTCCTCGTAGAACACGTTGTCGATGAAGCCGAGCTCGGCGCCGATGTTCGGGTGCAACACCGTGCCGGGCGACACCTCGACGCCCTTGCCTTCGACCGCCTCTTGCGCCTGCGCCGTGCTCGGCAGCACGCCGACGGCGAGCACGCCGATCAGCCCCGCCGCGGCGGCGCCCATGATCTTGCCGTTCGACATGATGGGCTAGAGGGGCGCGAACGGGCTCGCGTAGCCCGGATCTTCGAGGGTGTTCGAGTAAGGATCTTCGCCGCCGACCTGACCGTTGTCGGGATCGTCGGTCGGATCGTGGCGCACCGCGGGGCCATCGACCTCGAGATCGTTCTTGCCGACGAAGTGGAGCTCTTCGCCGATGCACGCGCTGGCCTCGTCGCGGGCCTGCTTGCTCTTCTCGTTCGCGATCGTGATCTGGCTGAACTGATGGACCTGCTCGCTGCGATCGCCGCGGATCTTGGCCTCGGTGAGATCGGTCTCGGCCTCGTCGGCGATGTTGAGCAGCTGCTTCACCGCGAGGAGGTTCTCGTTGACGCAGTTGAGCTTGATGACGTCCTTGGCCTGCTTGGCCTGGGCTTGCAGCCCGAGGGTGGCGCGGTGGTTCGCTTCCATCACCTCGATCATGTCGTCGGCGGCGTCCGACATCTCCTGCGGCGAGAGCTTCACTTCTTTCTCGCCGGGCAGGGACAGGTCGGGAACGTCAGGGCCCGGAGCGGGCGTGGGGGCCGCGGGCGTAGCAGGCGCGGCCGGATCCGCAGGCGCGGGCGACGCGGGTGCAGGCGTCGGATCCGCCGGCTGCGCGTAGAGGACGCCACCGCCAGCCAGGGCGGCTGCGGTGATCGCCACGAGGAGCGTACGTTGGCGCATGGTAGGGGGCTTCCTGATCGGCGACTGGTCGACGGACGATCGAGGTGGACGGATGCTACGCAGGGAAGCGACGCGCGTCAACTCGAGGAATTCACTTCGGGAACAGGGTAGCTCTGCGTCAGTTACCGCACCCCGCCGCGACGTTCAAACCCACCCTCGATTTCTACAGCCTTCGGGTGCGTCCATCACACGCCGAGCCGCGTCCGGATGGATGCGGCTGCGAAGGTCACGTAGTCCCGGGCGCCATCGTGGATGGCGAGCTTGCGCACCACCTGCAGCCAGCGCGCTGGCAGCCCGCCCTCGTAGAGCTCGCGGCGATCCGGAAACAACGACGTCGGCAACGGTCGCCGCGGCTCACGCAGCGCCTCGACACGCTCCTCCACCAGCACCACCGCGCGGCGCAGGCGCCAGCGTGCCGCCAACCCGCCGACATCCCCTGCCAAGGGCCGCAGCCGCGCTGCGTCGACGAACGCGATCAGCGGGACCGTCAGCTCGTGCCGCGCCATGTGCGCGACATGCATCAGGTACTCATGGCTTGGCGACGGCCGCAGCGCGCCGTGTCGCGCCGTGATCGCGTCGCGCCACACCGCACCCAGATCGACGCCCATCCGCCCCCGCTGGACCATCCCCCGATGCAGATCGATCGCGCTCTCGTGCCTTCGGAACGTCACCGCGTGGTTCGCTGCTGAGTGCTGGTTGCGCTTGCCGTCGTGCCAGTATCCCGCGCGCCGCAACGCCGCCGCCGCGTCCTCGAACCGCGCCTCTCGCACCAGCAGATCGATGTCCGTCATCGGTCGCTCCGCCGCATCCGCGTAGATCGATCCGACGTACGCCATGCCCTTCAGCAGCATCACCTCCTGCCCCCGCAGCACCTCCAGCGCCTCGACTAGCAGCGCCTCTCGCCGCTCCGCGTGCATCGCCGCCGCGATGTAGTCCTTCCGCAGCCCCGCCACTCCCGCCCGCCACGCCAGCGGCGCCAGCAGATGCGCCCGCAACCGTGTCAGCAACCGCGCCCCCTGCGTCCCCTCGCCGCGCGCCGCCTCGGCCCGCCCCGCCCCGATCGCCTCCCCGATCGCCTCTCCGCGCGCCTCCCCGCCCCCTGCCCCGCGTGCCTCCCCGCCCCCTGCCCCGCGCGCCTCCCCGCCCCCTGCCCCGATCGCCTCGCCGCGCATCAGCGCCGCCACCACCTCGCCGAAAATGCGCTCGCCTTCCATCGCCGCCACACCGTGGCCGAGATCCCACTCGCCGTTCAAGCCGCCCACCCCCCAACACCTGCGGCGGCAGAAAAAAATCGACCGCCCGGTTAGCAGCAGACCGCCCCGGATACGGCGAAACATAATAGACCGAACGATTATTTTCGGTTGCCGTAGTAGACCGACCGATATAATGTGCGGTCATGAACTTGCTGAACCAGCCGCTCACGTTGCCGTCGGGTGCCGTCCTCCCCAACCGGATCGCGAAGTCGGCGATGAGCGAAGTGCTGGGGGATCCGGAGACGGGATCGCCGACGCCGCTCCTGAACCGGCTGTACGAGCGGTGGGGACGCGGCGGCGCGGGGCTCCTGTTCACGGGCCACGTGATCGTCCATGCCGACGGGCGCGGCGAGCCGGGCAACGTGGTGATCACCGACGATCGGCACCTGGGCGCGCTGCGGGCGTGGGCGACGGCGGCGCAGGCGAACGGCGCGCGGCTGTGGATGCAGCTCAATCACGCGGGGCGTCAGGCGCCGCGGCGCCTGACGAAGCAGCCGGTCGCGCCGTCGCCGATCGCGGTGCGCGGCTACGGCGGCGCGTTCGCGAAGCCGCGGGTGCTGGAGGATCGCGAGATCCACGATCTGGTCGGGCGCTTCGCGACGGCAGCCGCGGTGGCGAAGGCGGCGGGCTTCGCGGGCGTGCAGGTCCACGCGGCCCACGGCTACCTGGTGAGCCAGTTCCTGTCGCCGCGCACCAACCAGCGCGACGACGCATGGGGCGGCGACGCGGTGAGACGACGCCGCTTCTTGCTGGCGATCGTCGAGGCGATCCGCGACGCGGTCGGCCCGGCGTTTCCGATCGGCGTGAAGCTCAACTCGGCCGACTTCCAGCGCGGCGGCTTCACGATCGAGGAGTCGATGGAGGTGGCGCGCGCGCTCGAGGCGGCGGGCGTCGACCTGCTCGAGATCTCGGGCGGCAACTACGAGAGCCCGGCGATGGCGGGCGCGGCGAAGGAGCAGCGCGCCAGCTCGCGCGAGCGCGAGGCGTACTTCCTCGACTACGCGACGCAGATCCGCGCGGTCACCCGGCTGCCGCTGATGCTGACCGGCGGCCTGCGCACCCGCGCGACGATGGAGTCGGTGCTCGCCGCGGGCGCGATCGACGTGATCGGGATGGCGCGGCCGCTGACCTACGCGCCCGAGCTGGCGGGCCAGCTGCTCGCGGGCACCGCCGACGCGCCGCCGACGGTGCGGGTCCGCAGCCGCATCCGCATGTTCGACGACGCGCTGCAGGTCTTCTGGTTCCAGGAGCAGATCCACCGCATGGGCCACGGCGACGATCCGGATCTCGAGCTCGGCCGCTGGGGCGCGCTGTGGCGCGGCATCCGCAGCACGATGTTCCCGATCGGGCGCCGCGCGGCGGCGCTGCCGTCGGCGGCGTCAGGAGCGACGGCGTGATCGCGAAGGCGGAGGCCAAGGTCGAGACCAAGGGCGATCGCACCCGCGCGCGCCTGACCGCGGCGACCGCGACGCTGTTGCAGCGGCAGGGCTATCACGGCACCGGCCTCGCCGAGATCGTCGCCGAGTCGGGGGCGCCCCGCGGCTCGCTGTACTTCTACTTTCCCGGCGGCAAGGAGGAGCTGGCGTGCGCGGCGCTGCGGGCGTCGGGCGACGAGTGGCGGCGACGCCTCGAGACGGTCATCGACGAGCAGCCGGATCTCGGCCAGGCGATCACCGCGGTGTGCGCCGAGCTCGCGGTCGAGCTGGCGTCGTCGGACTTCGCCCACGGCTGTCCGCTCGCGACGGTCGCGCTCGAGGCCAGCGTCACCTCCGACGCAGTGCGCGCGACGGTCGCCGCGCATTACACGGGCTGGATCGATGCGATCGGCGCGCGCTTGGTCGTCCATGGCTTCGGCGCCGAGGCGGCGCGGCGCCTCGCCGGCTTCGCACTCGCGGCGATCGAGGGCGGACTCCTGCTCGCCAAGGTCACCCGCTCGATCGCGCCGCTGCGCGAGGTCGGCGAGACGCTGCGGCTGATGGTGAGCAGTTTGCCGGCGCCGACAAACCGTGTAGCGTGACCGCATGACGCGATACCGTCGCAATCCGCAGACCGCGGGGCGGATCATCGACGGGCAGGCGTTCGTCGTCACCCCCGACGACAACAAGCTGCACACGCTGAACGACGCGGCGACGATGCTGTGGACGCTGGCGGCGCAGGGCGCATCGATCGACGACGCCGCGGCGCTCCTGTGCCGCGAGTACGAGGTCGACACCGCGACCGCGCAGACCGACGCCGCCGAGTGTCTCGACGATCTGGTCGCGCGCCGCATCTTGCTGCTCGAGCCGTGACCGACTGGCGCGAGATCGCGCGCGGCTACGATCGCGGCGCCGCGGGCTACGACGATCGCCACGACGACCGCGCCTCGACCCGGGCCCGCACCCGCCGCCTCGATCGCGTGCTGATCGACGCCGCCCGCGGTGCCCGCAGCGTCCTCGAGATCGGCGTCGGCACCGGCCGCTTGCTGGCGCAGCTCGACGCGCCGACCCGGATCGGCGTCGACATCGCCGCCGCGATGCTCGCGCGCGCCGCGGCCCGGGGCCTGCTCGCGGTCCGCGCCGACGGCCACGCGCTGCCGTTCGCCGACGCCGCGGTCGACGCGATCGTCTCGGGCAAGGGCTCGATGCGCTACCTCGACCCGACCCGCGCCCTCGCCGAGGCGACGCGCGTGGTCCGTCCGGGCGGCGCGATCGCGATCCATCTGTACGGCGGCGCGACCTGGTCACCGCGCCGCGGCCGCGGCCGAACCACGCCGCACCCGGGCCTGTGGCAGCCTGCGAGCACCGCTGACCTGCGCGCCACCGTGAGCACCGCCGGGCTCACGATCGACCGCCTCCACCGCTTCCGATCGATCCGCCTGTGGCCGTATCTCGTCGAGATCCCTGAGCGCGTCGACGCCCACGCCCCGGTCCAGCTGTGGAGCCACGTCGTCGCCGTGCTACGACGCCCGTGAACGCGCGGCCAAGCTTTGCACACTCACCTCTCCGACGTGCCTGCCGTTCGCTTCGACCTCGCCGGTCTGCCCATCGAGGTCCGCGCGGCGACGCCGGGCGCGCTCGACGATCTGGCGCCGATCTACGCGCGGTTCCCGACCGACGCCGCGCCGCGCCTCACGATCGACATCACGCGCGTCGACGGCTTCGATCGCGAGCGCACCGCCGAGTACCCGGCGTTCCGCAAGCGCGCGCTGCCCGATGGCCGCCTCCACGTCGAGCGGTTCGACGCCGAGGGCGAGGTCGCGGTCGGCGACCTGCCGCTCCACGCCGAGTTTCGCGTCGGCCCCAGCGCCAACAGCCTCGAGGCCTGCCTTCGCATCGCGGCGTCGCTGGCGCTGCCGCGCGACGGCGCGCTGATCCTGCACTCGTCGGCGATCGTCCACCGCGGCCGCGCTCTGGTCTTCACCGGCGTGTCGGGTGCGGGCAAGTCGACGATCTCGTCGATGCTCGCCGACGCGTATCCGAGCTGCACCAAGATCGCCGACGAGCTCCTGGTTCTCCGCAGCACCGACGCCGGCTGGCAGGTGATCGTGCCGCCCTACCTCGGCCCGGCCGGCATCGCCCACGGCGCGTCGGCGCCGCTCGAGGCTGTCCATTTCCTGATCCAGGCCGATACCGATCATCGCGAGCTGATCTCGCCGGGCGCGGCGCTGCGCGAGCTGCTGCGCCACGTGCTGGTCTACGTCGCCGACGCCCGCACCGCCGATCACGTCCTGGGGCTTGGCGCCGCGGTCACGCGCGACGTCCGGTTTCACCGCCTGCGCTTCCGGAAGGACCCCCATGTCGCCACCGTGCTCGAGATCGCATCGCCTGCCGCCGGCCCCCTGGGTACCCCACCGGCAGGTTGATGCGCCCGCGGCCCCGGCCTATCCTGCGCGGACCCCTTCATGAAGCCCATGCGCGGAGCCGCCGACATGCTCGCCGCTCGCGCCCAGCGCGAAGGGCGACCGGTCACGGTCACGTTCCAGGTCACCGACCGCTGCAACTACGAGTGCGTGCACTGCTACCAGGAGCACGACGCCCACCCCGACGAGCTGAGCTTCGAGGAGATCGATCGCATCCTCGGTGAGCTGGCCGACGCCGGCGTCTTGTTCCTCACGTTCATGGGCGGCGAGTTCTTCATGCGCCGCGACGCCGATCGCATCCTCGCCGCCGCCCACGCCAAGGGCTTCGCGCTGAAGGTGCTGACGACCGGGCATCACATCACCGACCAGCGCGCCGACTTCCTCGCGACCTTGCGGCCGATCCAGTTCGATCTGTCGCTGTACTCGGGCGGCAAGGGCAAGCACGAGGAGGTCACCCGCATGCCGGGCTCGTGGGACCGCACGGTCGCCGCGGCGAAGCGGCTGATCGCGCGCAAGATGGCGGTGCTGTTGAAGGCGCCGGTCATGGAGATCAACCACGCCGACGTCGCCAGCATGGGCGAGCTGGCGCGCGCGATGGGCGCCGAGTGGACGTTCGATCCCAAGATCACGGCGATCGAGACCGGCGATCGGGCGCCGCTGTCGTTGCGCATGAAGGAGACGACGCTGAAGGCGTTCTACGCGACGACGATGGCCGACTACCTCGAGACCACGTTCGTCGGGCCCGAGTCGATGACCGCGAAGGGCGAGGAGCTGCGGCCGGTCACCCACACGCCGTGTCGCGCCGGCCAGCAGTCGTTGTCGATCGCGCCCAACGGCGAGGTCTGGCCGTGCAACGCGCTGCCGATGCCGTGCGGCGATCTGCGCACCCAGAGCTTCGCCGAGATCTGGAGCGGCTCGAGCCAGCTCGCCGAGGTCCGCGGCCTGACCTGGGCCAAGCTCGGCGAGTGCGCGGTGTGCAGCCTGCGGCCGTACTGCCAGCGCTGTCACGGCATGGCGCAGGTCGAGCACGGCGTGATCGCGGGGCCGTCGCTCGAGGCGTGTCGCCACGCGGTGATCGTGCGCGACTCGCTGCGCGACCGCGGGCTCATCCCCGCGACCGAGACCGCGCTGCCGCCAACCTGGAGTCGCATCGACCCCGATGGTCAGCATGAGTCGCTGGGCCGACGACCTGCTGCGCAGTCGTCGACCGAAGCGAAACTCTCCGATGGCAAGCGTCGCTCCGCGGCGCTGCGTGTGCTCTCGTAGCTTCTCGAGGATCGATCCATGAGCTTGTCCCTTCGCACGCGCGGGCGTGGCCTCACCGCGTTCTCGGCGCTCGCGCTCTCGCTCGCGATCGGCGGCACCGGCTGCGGTGACGGTCCGATCTGTCAGTCGGAGTCGCTGGTCATCATCCGCTCGCCGCAGGGCGCGCTGATCGCCGACGGCGATCCGGGCACCGACGGCATCCAGACCGACGTCGAGGTCCGCACCACGTTCCCGCGCGGCGCGACCTTGATGCTCACGGTCCACGACGCCGACGACGAGCTGACCGCGACCGCGACCGCGCAGACCGACGGCGACGGCAACGCGACGTTCACCGACGTCACGATCCCGCCCGGCGGCGCGGCGGTGCGCGTCAGCGGCGACGCTGGCGTGTGCGGCACCGACGAGGACGAGGTCACGGTCACGATCGTCGGCGGCGGCGACTGCACGCTCGACTTCGCGACCGCGCCGCTCGACAACGACCACTACGCGCCGCTCCGGGTGTTCAACCGCTCGACCGACAGCAACCCGCCGACCGCGGGCCACCAGACCGACGCGGTCATCACCGCGCGGCCCGGCGAGCAGGTGAAGCTGTTCATGTCGAGCCCGGGCGTCCCCGAGGCCGAGGTCGCGGCGGGCGCGGTCGGCGACGACGGCACCACCGAGCTCGCGGCGGTCCTGCCCGATGGTCAGGTCAACCTGCGCGCCGAGTGCGGCGTCGCGTCGGGCACCGGGTCGCGCTCGTCGGGCGTGACGTCGGTGTTCGTCGACACCGCGGCGCCGACCTGCGCGCTGGTCGCACCGGTGCCCGGCACCAGCATCACGCCCGCGCTCGACGCCGACGCCGATCTGACCAACGGCGTGCAGCTCACGCTCGCGGCCAACGCGTCGGGCGGCGACGCCGAGGGCGAGGCCGCGACGTTCACGCTGATCGCGCCCGGCGGCGGCACGACCGATCTGCCCGGCACCGCGCTGTCGACCGCGGGTGACTCCAGCGCCGACGCGACGTTCGATCCCGCGACCACGCCCGCCGACTACGTGGTGCGGTTCGCGACGCAGGATCACGCCGCCAACGGCTGCAGCGTCGACCAGCCGTACCGCGTCGTGTTCGACGGCTGCGCGATCGCGGTGATCGCGCCGACCGCGACCGTCACCGCCGACGCCGACGGCAGCGCCGCCAACGGCGCCCAGGTCGACCTCGTCCTCGACGTCGGCGAGGCCTGCGTCGGCCGCACCGTGACGTCGGACTGCGGCAGCGACGATCCCAGCGCGATGGTCGCGGTCGGCGGCGCGGTCGATCTGCGCGCGACGGTGTGCAGCGACGTGCCGTGCGAGAGCAGCGAGACCTGCACCGTCAGCGTCACCTCGAGCGACGGCATCGTCACCACGGCGGGCGTGATGATCGCCTTCGACAACCTCGCGCCCAACGTCGCGGTCGCGGTGGCGCAGCCGCTCGGCATCGCGTGCGGCTCGACGATCACCCCGGCCCAGGACTTCGACCCCAGCAGCGCGGGCGTGCAGCTCCGGATGCGCGTCACCGCGCCGACCGCGATCACGCGGCAGCTGCGGCTCACCAACACCACCGGCACCACCGTCACGACGATCACCGCGCCGAGCGGCGAGCAGGTCCTGACCGTCGAGCCCGGCACCAACACCTTCGTCGGCCTCGGCATCGACGGCGCCGGCAACACCGGCATGTCGACCAGCTGCGTGATCAACGTCGCCGACATCGCCGTCAACTTCACCGGCTCGCCGGCCGACGGCACGGTCGGCAGCGCCGACGGCACCGTGGTCGGCACCAGCCTGACCTTCGACCTGACCGGCACCGTCACCACGCTGGGCGCGACCGTCGAGATCACCGTCGACGGTGGCCCGCCGCTGGCCGCGACCGTGACCGGCGCGTCGTTCACCCGCACGCTGACGCTGGCTGATCGCGCGACGCCGTACACGATCGTCGCGACCGCGACCCAGGGCGCGCGCACCGGCTCGGCGACCTTGCCGCTCACCGTCGATCTGACCGCGCCGGCCGCGCCGAGCGGGCTCACCGCGATCGCCGACACCCGGCAGTCGATCCGCCTCGACTTCACCGCGCCGAGCGGCGCGCTCAGCTACCGCATCCGGGTCGCGACCGTCGCGCTCACCGACGCCAACTTCGACACCACCGGGACCGCCGCGAACGCGCCGTCGCCCGGCGTGCCCGGCTCGCCGCAGACCGCGCGGGTCGCGCCGCTGCGCCCCGGCACCGCGTACTGGGTCGGCATCGCGTCGGTCGACGGCGGTGGCAACCGCTCGACCGCGGTGATCGTCGGACCGCTGACGCCGCGCCTCGACCAGGCCGCGGTGGTGTCGGCGCCGAACCCCTCGAGCGCCGCGGCGTTCGGCATCGCGATGGTCCACGGTCGCTTCAACGACGACGCCTTCGACGACCTCGCGATCGGCGCGCCGTTCGTCACCGCGGGTGGCCTGGCGTCGGCCGGCGAGGTCTACGTCTACCTCGGCTCGGCGATCGGCCTCGCGACCGCTCCGGCGCTGACGATCCAGGGCGGCGCGATCGACGCCACGCTCGGCTCGTCGCTCGCCGCGGTCCACTGGTCGAGCTCGACCCGTCACGATCTGGTGATCGGCGCGCCCGGCGCCGACGGCGCCAGCGGCGCGATCTACGTCTTCGACGGCGGCGCCGCGCTGCCGACCGGCACGGTGCTCGCGACCACGGCGCAGCGTCGCATCAACGTCGCCACCGCGTTCAACTGGTTCTCGGGCAGCGCCCTCGGCTGGCAGCTCGCGACCGCCGATCACGACGGCGACGGCCAGGACGATCTGCTCACGTCGGCGATCTTCGGCCAGGGCGGCTCGTCGGGCGCGGCGCTGGTGTTCTACGGCGGCACCGTGCCCGCGGGCAACGTCCGGATCTCGGACATCAGCGCGGCCGGCAGCGGCACCGCGGTGATCCGCATGTACGAGGATCCCGACGCCACCGCGTCGCTGTTCGGCTACTACCTCCACGGCGTCGGGCCGACCGCGGGCCCGGCCGACGCGACCGACGATCTGGTGGTCGCCTACGCCGAGGACGGCCTCGCGGGTGGCACCGTCATCGTCTATCGCGGCCAGGGTCGGCCGGCGACGCCGGGCGTCACCCGCGCCGCGTTCACCGTCGGCCGCGACGTCCGCGTCCGCCACGCCGACGGCGATCAATCCCTCGAGTGGGGCTCCGCGGTCGGCTCGATCGGCGATCAGAACGGCGACGGCGCCCGCGACCTGGTGCTCGCCGACTACCGCGACCGCGGCGACGCCGGCATCGCGTTCATCGTCGACGGCGACACCCTCGGCACCGCGG
>JAYTAJ010000336.1:0-4360 GCA_043737575.1 Myxococcales bacterium
CATCGACGCCGAGCACCTCGATCACTACGGCACGTTCGACAAGGTGAAGAAGGCGTTCGCCGACTTCTGCAACCGCGTCCCGTTCTTCGGCATGAGCGCCTTGTGTCTCGACAACGCCGGCGTGCAGGAGGTGCTGCCGCAGCTGACCAAGCGGTTCACCACGTTCGGCGTGTCGGCCCAGGCGACCTACCGCGCCCGCAACATCCGCCACGAGGGCATGCTCACCCGCTTCGTCGCGTGGCGCCGCGCCGACGAGCTCGGCGAGGTGGTGCTGCCGATGCCCGGCCACCACAACGTCTTGAACGCGCTCGGCGTGCTGGCGCTGACCGACTTCCTCGAGATCCCGTTCGCGACCTACGTCGGCGCGATCGGCAAGTTCGAGGGCATCCAGCGCCGCTTCACGGTGCGCGGCGAGGTCGGCGGCATCACCGTCGTCGACGACTTCGGCCACCACCCGACCGAGGTCCGCGCGACCTTGTCGGGCGCGCGCGCGGCGTTCGCCGGCCGCCGCATCGTCGCCGCGTTCCAGCCCCACCGCTTCACCCGCACCCGCGATCAGTTCGCCGAGTTCGCGCGGTCGTTCTACGACGCCGACAAGGTCGTCCTGTGCGACGTGTTCGCGGCCGGCGAGAAGCCGATCGACGGCGTGTCGGCCGAGGCGCTAGTGAAGGCGATCAAGGAGGCCGGCCACAAGGACGTCTCCTACGTGCCGCGCCGCGAGGATCTCGCACCGTGGATCGCGGACCAGGCCAAGGGCGGCGATCTGCTGATCACCCTCGGCGCCGGCAACATCCAGATCAGCTGCAACGAGGTGATCGAGCTGCTCGAGAAGACCCGCGGGCCGGCGACCAAGAAGAATCCGGTCAGGATCTGACCGTCAGCAATCCGGAACACGCGCTTGCGTTTGTCAATGCGACCCTTGACCGCGGTGGCCCATCGTCTCGATACTCCCCCCTTCCATCCAAGGGGGATTCTTCATGCAACAACGCAATGTGCTCTTCGCGGCTCTCATCATGCTCGTCCCGCTCGTCGGCGGACTCATCTGGCTGTTCGGTTGGCTGCTGCCGACCAAGAACGAGATGAACCAGAAGTTCAACACCGGGATCATCACCGGCTGGATCCTGCTGGTCCCGTTCCTCGGCGGCCTCATCTTCATGTGGTCCTACGCCGGCGGCGCCGCCAAGGTGCACGGCAAGTACTCGCAGGGCATGGGCTTCCTGATGATGCTCCTCGCGCCGCTCGGTGCCTATCTGCACCAGACCGCGTTCAACGAGACCGCTGGCCGCGCTCCGGGCCAGGCGCTCCGCGCGGCCTGATCTCGACGCTGCTGCTCACGAGATCCGGGGGGATGTCGTGAGTGACGGCGACGACGAGCTGGTGGGCGACGAGCCCATCGGGCAGGGGGAAGGGGCGGTCGCGAATTCGCGATCGATCGTCGACGCCGCGACCCGCGATGAGCTGGTCGCGCTGGTCGGCGACGACGCCCGGTTCGACGAGCCGATGCGGCGTCACACCACCGCGAAGATCGGCGGTCCCGCTGATGCCCTGGTGCGGCCGTCGACGATCGCGCGGCTCGAGGCGGTGGTGCGGTGGGCCGCGGCACGCGCGCTGCCGCTGACCGTGGTCGGCGGTGGCTCGAACCTGCTGGTGCGCGACGCCGGCATCCGCGGCGTGGTGCTCAACACCGGCCGGCTCCGCGCGATCGCGCTGACCTCGCCGACCACGATCGAGGTCGAGGCCGGGGTGTCGACCGGCAAGGTGCTGTCGATCGCGCTGAAGCACGACCTCGGCGGCGTCGAGTTCCTCGGCGGCGTGCCCGGGTCGATCGGCGGCGGGCTGATCATGAACGCGGGGACGTACCTCGGGGAGCTGACCGACGTGACGACCTGGGTCGAGAGCGTGCGGCTCGTCGACGGCACCCGGGTCACGCGCGACCACGCCGCCTGCGGGTTTCGCTACCGCGCCAGCGATCTACCGCCGACCGAGATCGTGGTCCGCGCCGGGCTGACCTTGACGCCGCGACCGCGCGCCGCGATCGAGGCCGACGTCAAGGCGCTGCGCCTGCAGCGAGCCCAGCGCGAGCCGAAGAAGGTCGCGTCGAACGGCTCGACGTTCAAGAACCCGCCCGGCGAGTTCGCGGGCCGCCTGATCGAGGCGGCCGGCTGCAAGGGCTGGCAGATCGGCGACGCGCTGTGCTCGCCGGTCCACGCCAACTGGCTGGTGAACGTCGGCGCCGCGACGTGCGCCGACATGATCGCGCTGATCGATCGCGTGCGGGCCCGGGTCGTCGAGGTCCACGGCGTCACGCTCGAGCTCGAGGTCAAGCTGCTCGGAGAGGTCCCATGATCGAAGCGTTCCGCGACAAGCGAATCGGCGTGCTGCTCGGCGGGTTGTCGGCCGAGCGCGAGGTGTCGCTCCTGACCGGCGCCGGGGTCACCGCGGGCCTGGTCGAGGCCGGCTACACCGCGATCGCGATCGACTGGCGGCCCGGCACGTCCTTGCCCGCGCTGCTCGCCGACGCCCAGGTCGACGTGGTGTGGAACGCGCTGCACGGCACCTATGGCGAGGACGGCGCGGTCCAGGGGCTGTGCGCCTGCCTCGGCCTGCCGTGTACCGGCTCGGGCATCCTCGCCAGCGCGCTGGCGATGGACAAGGTCGCGTCGAAGCGGATCTTCGAGAACCACGGCATCCCGACGCCGCGCTGGCGCTTGCTCGCCGCGGCGGGCGACGGTCCCGCCGACGGTAGCGACGGTCCCGCGCTGCTCGCCGACTGGGGCCTGCCGCTGATCGTCAAGCCCGCCGACGAGGGCAGCTCGGTCGGGGTGTCGCTGGTCGAGGACGCGGCGCAGATCGCCGCGGCGGTCGCGCTGGCGCGGCGCCACCACGGCCCGGTGCTGGTCGAGGACTACATCGCCGGCACCGCGGTCTTCGTCGGCATCGTCGACGGCGAGATCCTCGGCTCGGTCGAGGTCCGGCCCGCGACCAGGTTCTACGACTACGAGGCGAAGTACCTGCGCACCGACACGAAGTACCTCTTGCCGCCCGAGCTGCCCGCCGCGGTCCTCGCGCGCGCCGAGGCCCACGCCCTCGCCGCGTACCTCGCGCTCGGATGTCGCGGCCACGCCCGGCCCGATCTGCGGATCGATCGCGACGGCAACGCCTTCGTCCTCGAGGTCAACACCCTGCCGGGCATGACCGCGACCAGCCTCTTGCCCAAGATCGCCAAGCGCGCCGGCCTGTCGTATCCCTCCCTCTGCGAGCGCATCCTCGCCAGCGCGGGGACAGGATCCCAGGTCGCAACCCATCAATCCGCCTAGCCTTTTTCAGGCCACCGCGTCGCTGCCTCCCGAGCCGATGATCGGTCGGGGCGTTCGACCCGATAGCGGTACGGCTCGTCGTCGTGGCGCTCGCGATCCAGCGCGGCGCTCGACGGCGGTGCGTGAGCCTGTCCCGTGTAGCTCGCCATGATCGCACGATAGCGGTCGCCGCGCGCTTCCGGGGTGGTGCCGAGCGCCAGGTACCAGCCGCTGGGCGTCCACAGTGATCTCGGGATACGCGATGCCCCGGTCGCCGCGTGCAACGGCCCCGTCGACCACGCATGGCCGAGCGGGTCGCCGACCATGCCCGCACGAAACGCGTTGGCGTCGTTGTACAGGGTCGTCGCCATGAGCTGCTGGTCGTCGGTGATCACCTTCGAATGGAAGCGCTCCTCGAAGAGCTTGCCGCTGGCGTGACGATTGGCGTTGCGTTGTTGGGCGTACCGCTGCCCGACGCGGTGGACCAGCCGCGAGAGCGCCAGCGGATCGGGCGGCGTGCTCACCAGGTGGACGTGATTGCTCATCAACGTCAGCTGGTGAAGCTGGCACGCGGTGATCTCCAGCCCGCGCTCGAGGCATCGAACGAAGTGGAGGCGATCAGCGAGCGACGAGAAGAGGCGCCGACGATTGTTGCCGCGCAGGTAGACGTGATGGGGAGCGCCGGGGACGACGATGCGACGGGTGCGCGACATGAACGACGTATCGTTCGGGCGACCGATGGGTTGCGTTCGACGCGGTACCGCTTGAAAGCCAAACGATCAGGGCGGCTTGAGAGGGGGGATCCTGTCCCCCCGCGGTTGTGGCACCATGGCAGGCGTGACGTCCCGCCGCCTCTTGTCCGCGTTGGTCGCCGCGCTGTTCTCGATGATGACGGTCGGGGCCGCCGAGGCGCAGCTGTGGAAGCCGAAGAAGAAGGCCGCGGTCACCGCCAAGAAGCCGGCCGCGAAGAAGACCGCGCGCGCCAAGAAGCCGCCGCGCAAGAAGAAGGCGGCCAGCAGCGTCGTGAAGTTCGGGCCGCCCAAGGATCGCGACGCCGAGGTCGC
>JAYTAJ010000337.1:0-4358 GCA_043737575.1 Myxococcales bacterium
GATCGACGAGGTCCACCGCGACGACGATCGGCTCGAGGACTCCGCCGAGGAGGTCGACGACTACGCCGCCGACGGCGCGCTGCGGGCGGTCGACGCCGCGCTCGCCACCGCCGCGCGCCAGCTGTACGCGGTCAGTCACCACAGCGAGGCGACCGCCGACCAGGCGTGCGCGCAGCTGCTGAAGGGCGTCGAGCACCCCGAGGTGAAGGACACGCTCGCGACGATCGGCGCGAGCGCGGGCGGGCGGCAGGCGGTGATCGAGCAGCTCCGCAAGGACCGAGGTCGAGGTGCATCACTACAAGATGTGCGAGAACCGCTACGTGTGTGTCTCCAGTGACTGACCAAGCCCTCGGCGTCGCGTTCTGCATGCTCGACGATGTTCGCGATCGCGGCGCCCTCGCCGATGCGATCCTCGCGCTGTGCAGCACGACCGGCCTCACCTTCCGCCGCATCTCGATGACACCCGGCCGCCGCTCCTCGCAGGGGCGCGACGTGGTCCAGCAGAAGCTCCGTGGCGCGGTCGAGGATCCGGCGACGGAGTGGGTTCGGCTGTGGCAGTCGACGGAGGAGCGGATCACCGACGCCCTCCAGGTCTACCTGCGCTCGAGCAAGCGGCTCGACGATTTCGAGACCATCTTCCAGTCGCGCTGGGTGAGCGTGGCGTCGGACAAGCTGCCCGTCGAGGTCGACGCACCGATCCTCGCGTTCATCGAGGCCGTGGCGCGCCTTTATCCGGTCGCCCACGGCGCGATCGGCGGCTATCGCGCGCTGCGGTATGCGCTCCGCGAGTTCACGAACGGCGCGAGCGTGATGAAGACGGAGCTCGACGACGCCACCGCCGAGCGACTCAGCTTCGACCAGCGACATCGCACGCAGTACCGCGACAAGCTCCTGCGCCTCTATCCCGTCACGATCATCGGCCCCGCGATCTGGTCGCGCCTCCTGCCGTTACCGCCGCTCGATCAGCCGCCACGGATCACCGACCTCGGCGACTGCAAGATGCTGACGTGCTGGCCGACCTTGTGCGAGCCCCGCGACCCGGCGTTCCTGCGCGGCACGCGGGCGCTGCGCGAGTGGCTGTGGCCGTACACGATCCAGAACCCGGCCGATCACGTCGACCGCGATCCCGCGTGACTCACGCCAAGAGCCGGCGCAACGACAGCTCGAGCTGGCTCTCGACCAGGCGGGCGATGCTGTGCAGCTCGGACCGCGTCACGCCGAGGCGCTTGATCAGCGCGCGGTAGGCGGCCTCGGCGAGGGCCTCGCGGGCGGCGGCGATCCAGCGCGCCGCGGTGGCCTTGTGGACGTCGTAGAGCGCGCCGACCTTGTCGACCGACAGGCCGTCGAGGTACGTGTACTTCAGCAGCAGCTTGTCGCGCGGCGCGAGGGCGGCGAGGCTGTCGGTCAGCGCGGCGCGCAGCTCGTCGCGGTAGCGATCTTTCAGGTGCAACAGCTCGGGATCGTCGGCGATCGCGGGCAGCGCGGCCAGCTCCTCGTCGTCGCTCGACACCGGGCGCCGCCGCCGCACCTGATCGATGCCGGCGCGCACCGCGGCGGTGCGGACCCAGGTCCGCAGATCGGCGCGGCCGGAGAACTCGGCGAGGCGCGGTGGGCCGCCGTCGGCGACCAGGAGCTTCTTGCGCAGCTCCTGCTGCACCTCGTCGATCTGATCGCGGGCCAGGCCGGTCGCCCCGAGGATCGGCGCGAGCGGCGCGAGGTACGCGCGATCGAAGTGCGCGAGCGCCGCAGGATCGCCGTCGACGCACGCCGCGGTCAGGTACAGATCGGTGGCGTGGACGGTCGCGACCGCGGCGTCGTCGCGCACGCGGGCCGCGACGTAGGCGCCGAACCGCGCCTCGTCGAGCGCGACCCCGGGCCACGCGGCGCGGCCGGCGGCGGCCCAGCCCGCGACCCGCGCGGTCAAACCTGACAAGCCTTGGTCACGGTCCGAAGTAGAATGCGCCATCGTGAAAGCCTCGTCGAAGTCCAGGTCGAAAGCGTCGCCGAGCGTGCCCCCCAGCGAAGCCCCGCCGAGCGCGGCCCCCAGCGCGACCCCCGGAGAGGCCCCGCCCCGCGGCGACCGGCCGTTCCGGCTGGTGTCACCGTATCAGCCGGCCGGCGATCAACCCAAGGCGATCCGCGATCTGGTCGCGGGCCTGGCGCGCGGCGACGCTGGCCAGGTGCTGCTCGGCATCACCGGCTCGGGCAAGACCTTCACGATGGCGAACGTGATCGCCGAGACCCAGCGGCCGACGCTGATCATGGTCCACAACAAGATCCTCGCGGCCCAGCTCTACGGCGAGCTGAAGGAGCTGTTCCCCGACAACGCGGTCCACTACTTCGTCAGCTACTACGACTACTACCAGCCCGAGGCCTACGTCCCGACCTCCGACACGTTCATCGAGAAGGACTCGATCGTGAACGAGGAGATCGATCGCATGCGCCACGCCGCGACCTACGGCCTGTTGTCGCGCAAGGACGTCATCATCGTCGCGTCGGTGTCGTGCATCTACGGCATCGGCGCCCGTGAGGCCTACGCGTCGATGACGGTCGATCTCCAGGTCGGCCAGTCGGTGCCGCGCGACGCGGTGCTGCGCCGCCTGGTCGAGCTGCAGTACGAGCGCAACGATCTCGACTTCCACCGCGGCACGTTCCGGGTCCGCGGCGACGTCGTCGAGGTGTTCCCGGCCTACGAGGCCGACACCGCGCTGCGCATCGAGTTCTTCGGCGACGACATCGAGGCGATCCACGAGATCGACGCGCTGCGCGCGATCTCCAAGCGCACGCTCGACAAGGTCGTGATCTTCGCGGCGTCGCACTACGCGACCCCGGCCGACGAGCTGAAGCGCGCGATCGGCTCGATCCGCGTCGAGCTGCGCGAGCGCCTCGACGAGCTGGCGGCCGAGGGCAAGCTGCTCGAGCGCCAGCGCCTCGAGCAGCGCTGCATGTACGACCTCGAGTCGCTCGAGCAGATGGGCTTCTGCTCGGGCATCGAGAACTACTCGCGCCACCTGTCGGGCCGCCAGCCGGGCGAGCCGCCGACCACGCTCATCGACTACTTCCCCGACAACTTCCTGTTGTTCGTCGACGAGTCGCACCAGACCGTGCCGCAGATCGGCGGCATGTCGGCCGGCGATCGCGCCCGCAAGGAGACCCTGGTGGCGTACGGCTTCCGCCTGCCGAGCGCGCTGGACAACCGGCCGCTGCGCTTCGACGAGTGGCGCAGCCGGGTCAAGCAGGCGATCTACACCTCGGCGACGCCGGCCGACTGGGAGCTGGCCGAGGCCCAGGGCGTGGTCATCGAGCAGATCATCCGCCCGACCGGCCTGGTCGATCCGCTGATCGAGATCCGCCCGGTCGCGCACCAGGTCGATCACCTGCTCGGCGAGATCCGTGAGCGCGCCGCGATGGGCGAGCGCGTGCTGGTCACGACCCTCACCAAGCGCATGGCCGAGGACCTGACCGAGTACTACGCCGAGGTCGGCGTCCGCGTGAAGTACCTGCACTCCGACATCGATACGCTCGAGCGCATCCAGATCATCCGCGATCTGCGGCGCGGCGAGTTCGACGTGCTGATCGGCATCAACCTCCTGCGCGAGGGCCTCGACATCCCCGAGGTGTCGCTGGTCGCGATCCTCGACGCCGACAAGGAGGGCTTCCTGCGCTCGGTCCGGTCGCTGATCCAGACCATCGGCCGCGCCGCCCGCAACGTGAAGGGCAAGGTCATCCTCTACGCCGACAAGCGGACCGACTCGATCAAGCAGGCGGTCGGCGAGACCGAGCGTCGCCGCGCCGCCCAGACCGCGTTCAACCTCGAGCACGGCATCACTCCGGCGTCGACGACCCGCACCATCCTCGACGTCACCATCGCGGCGCCGCTGCCGAAGAAGGGCAAGGGCGCGCGCGCGATCGCGGGCGCGGCCGGCCTCGCGGGCATCAAGGACATCGCCGATCTCGGTCAGCTCCGCACCGCGATCGACAAGCTGCGCGGCGCGATGAAGTCGGCGGCCGAAGATCTCGACTTCGAGCTGGCGGCGGCGCTGCGCGATCAGGCCCGCGAGCTCGAGCGCATGGAGCTGCAGATGCGCTGAGCTACAGGTAGCGCGGCTCGATGATCCAGCCGAGCTGGACGCCGGGGCCGTAGCCCGGAGGCGCGGGGGAGTCGGTGGTCGTGAGGTAGTCGGCGCCGAAGAGCTGCTTGTAGCGCCACAGCTCGACGGCCCGGATGCCGAGCTCGGTCTGCACCGTGCCCGACGGCCGCGCAGCCACGGTCCACACGAAGCCCTCGAGCTGGCAGTCCGCGAACGGGCCGTACCCCGCGGGCAGGTGCGCCGCGGTGGTGGTGAGGCGCTCGCCGC
>JAYTAJ010000338.1:0-10060 GCA_043737575.1 Myxococcales bacterium
GGAGAGCTACGTCGATCCGTCGCGCATCGATCCGAAGAAGATGCTGTACCAGGCGCTCAACTCGGTGCAGCTCAACATCCCCGAGGTGCTGGTCGAGCCCGATCAGGCCAACGACCGCCTCACCGTCGTCGTCAACGACAAGCGCGAGACCTTCTCGACTGCCGAGGTCGACTCGCCGTGGCGCCTCGCCAAGGACCTGAAGAAGATCTTCGCGTTCATCGAGGCCAACATGAACCCGGGCGCCGATCTCGCCGAGATCGAGTACGCCGCGGTGAACGGCATGCTCGAGACCCTCGACCCGCACTCGGTCCTCATGGATCCCGAGGCGGCGCGCGAGCTCGACGCCTCGACCAGCGGCAAGTTCGGCGGCCTCGGCATCGTGATCCGCATGGTCGAGCGCAAGCTCACGGTGATCCGGCCGATCAAGAACACCCCGGCGTCGAAGGCCGGCATCAAGTCCGGCGATCACATCGTGAAGATCGACAACCAGGCCACCGACGTCCTCACCAGCGACGAAGCGGTCGACCGCATGCGCGGCACGCCCGACACCCCCGTGACCTTGTGGATCGCCCGCAAGGGCAGCGATCAGCCGCTGCGCTTCGACCTGGTGCGCGACGAGATCTCGGTCGAGTCGGTGCGCGCCAAGATGCTCGACAAGGACATCGGCCTCATCAAGATCTCCAACTTCCAGGGCTCGACCAGCGCCGAGACCGGCCGCGCGCTCACCGAGCTGCGGGTCGCCGGCGCCCGCGCGATCATCCTCGACATGCGCGGCAACCCGGGCGGCCTCCTCGATCAGGCGATCGACACGTCCGATCTGTTCATCGACCAGGGCACCCTGGTGACGACGGTCAAGGGCGGTCAGCGCAAGCCGCGCCGCGCCGAGCGCGGTGACGGCGAGACCGACTTCCCGATGGCGGTCCTGATCAACTCCGGCTCGGCGTCGGCGTCGGAGATCGTCGCGGGCGCGCTGAAGAACCTCGACCGCGCGATCGTCATCGGCACCCGCAGCTTCGGCAAGGGCTCGGTTCAGCAGCTCTACCGCAACGAGGGCGACGGCACGATGCTGAAGCTCACCGTCGAGCAGTACCTGACGCCCGGCGATCGCTCGATCCAGTCGGTCGGCATCGTCCCCGACATCGCGCTGCAGCGGATGTTCGTCCCCGAGAAGAACGACAGCGCGGCCGATCTGGTGCGGCTGCTGCCGTCGAGCCGGTCGTGGGGCGAGAAGGATCTCGACTCGCACCTGACGTCGACCTACGCCAAGGACACCGACAAGCCGGCCTTCGAGCTGCCGTTCCTCTACGAGAAGCCCAAGGAGAAGCCGGCCGACGCGGCGCTGCCGTCCGACGACGACGCCGGCGACGACACCGACGACATCGTCGAGGACTTCGAGAGCACGCTGGCGCGCGACCTGCTCGCCGACGCGGTCGACGCCCGCGATCCCGCGGTCAACACCCGCCCCGGCCTGGTGAAGAGCGCGAAGCAGCTGGTCGCCAAGCGCCGCGGCGTCGAGGACGGCAAGCTGAGCCAGGCGCTCACCAAGCTCGGCGTCGACTGGAGCCCGGCGCCGTCGACCAAGGACGCGCCGCCCAAGCTGTCGGCGACCGTCACCCTCGACAAGCCCGGGCCGCTCGCGCCCGGCACGCTGGTGGCGCTGACCGCGAAGGTCACCAACGTCAGCGCCACGCCCGCGTACCGCGTCCATGTCCGCACCCACGCCGACGACGGCAACTTCGACGACGACGAGCTGGTGCTCGGCAAGATCATGCCGGGCGAGACCAAGGAGTTCACCACCCGCGTCGAGATCCCGAAGGACGCGATCGGCCGCTTCAACCGCCTCGCGTTCGATCTGGTCGAGGATCGCGGCGCGACCGCGGCGGTGACGCCGATCGACGTCGCGATCGACGCGGCGCCCCGGCCGATCTTCGCCTACAGCCACCAGCTCATCGATGAGGGCAACGGCGATGGTCTGCTCCAGCGCAGGGAGCGTCATCGCCTGCGGGTGCAGGTGAAGAACACCGGCACCGGCACCGCCAAGGAGACGACCGCGATCCTGCGCAACGCCAGCGGTGACGGCGTGCAGCTCGACAGCTCGCGCATGGAGATCGGCGAGCTCGCCGCGGGCGCGACCAAGACCGTCGAGTTCGCGTTCACGGTGCAGCCCGATCTCAAGCCCGACGTCGCGACGATCGAGCTGGTGATCTACGACGCCCAGGTCGGCGCGCAGTCCGACGAGAAGCTGAAGCTGCCGGTCATGACCAGCGGCAGCGCGGTCACCGCCGCGGGCGGCGTGGTCGAGGCCCGCGGCAACGGCCTCGAGATCCGCGAGGGCGCGTCGGCCGACGCGACCGTGATCGCGACCGCGGCCAAGGGCACGCGGTGGAAGGTGCTCGGCACGGTCGGCCCGTGGACCAAGGTCGAGCTCGACGGTGGCGCGCCTGGCTTCGTGGCCGCGAAGGCGGTGTCGAAGTCGAGCGGCAAGCCGAGCGGCACGGTGGCGCCGCGGTTCCAGGTCACGCCGCCCGCGATCGCGCTGATGACGCCGGTGCAGGAGACCACGGCCGATCACCTGGCGCTCGCGGGCGTCGCGACCGACGACCGCCACCTCGAGGACGTCTACGTCTTCGTGTCCAACCAGGGCGCGAAGATCGAGCCGCGCAAGGTGTTCTACAAGTCGAACCGCGGCGGCAAGGACGCGGCGACCCTGGCGTTCTCGAGCGACATCCCGCTGTGGCCGGGCTCGAACCAGGTGACGGTCATCGCCCGCGAGAGCACCGACGTGAAGACGGTGCAGAGCATCGTCATCTACCGCGGTGTTGCGCCCTGACGCCGTATCGCCAATGCACCTACAGCGATCGGCGCTCGCACCGACGACCGATCTGCGCGACAGTCCACGGGTTCGTGGCCGTGTGAATCAGGCCACACTCTCCTCCGTCGATCGGTGAACCAATGCGCACCCACCTCGTGACTGTCGCTCTGCTCGGGATCGCGCTCGCTCCTGCGGTGGCGCATGCCGACAACGCCTCGGCGGTCGCGGGCACCTACGACGTGCGCTACGAAGAGGTCACGTCGAACTGCCAGAACACCGGCATCGTGCTGTCGCGGGGCACGCTGGCGATCGCGAAGCGCAAGGGCTCGACCGTGGCGATCGACATCGAGCGCATGCCGATCATGAGCGGCACCGCCAGCAAGGGCGGTCGGATCAAGGCGGCGTCGAAGCTGGGCAAGACCTCGATCCAGGGGCTCGACGGTCGGTTCTCCGCCGCGGCCACCGTGAACGCCGACGGCGTGCTCAACATGGTGTTCGTCGCCGAGTACTACCTGACCGGCAAGGCGTTCTGCACGCAGTCGTGGAACGTGTCGGGCATGCGCGTCGAGGCCAAGGGCGCCGCCGCGGTGGTGCCCGAGGCGACGATGGCGATGACGTCGGATGCCATGTTCGATCTCGGCCGTCCGATCGACTGAGTCACCGCTGGAGCTGGGCGCGCAAGAGCTCGCGCTCGAGGGCGCGGGCCAGCGCGAGGTTGATCGGCAAGAGCTCGGCCGAGCCGTCGTCGGGATCGTGAGCCTCGAGCTGGACCTCGGCGAAGTAGGCGACGTCGCCGCCCGTGGCGAGGTAGGCCTGCACGCGGGCGCGGACGTCGGGGAGGGTCGCGGTGTGCTCGCGGCAGATCGCCAGCTCGGCGGCGCCGTGCTTGTCCCGGACCGCGGCGAAGGCGAACAGGCGGCAGATCACGGGGCGCATCGGGTAGACGGTGCAGCCGCCGGGCAGCTGGCCGGGCGCGAACAGCGCGCACGGCCCCGCGCCGATCGCGGCGGCGCGCTCGAGCAGCGCCTCGGCCTCGCCCGAGACGATCGCGGCGCGGGCGATCGGCGCGACGTCGGCGACGCTGACGTGGGGCGGCGTGCGGACGCAGCACGCGCCGCAGCCGGTCGGACACGCGAGGCCGGTCGCGGCGGCGATCGCGTCGGACTTGCGATCGGCCTCGGCGTAGATCGCGAGCCGCGCCTTCACGGCAGGCCGCGCTGGTAGACGTCGGCGAGGGGCGCGCCCGCGGCGGTGACGCGATGGACCAGGCGCGCGTCGGCGGGGATCGGGCACGGCCGCCAGCTCGGCTGGTAGTGGACGATCCAGGTCGCCTGGGTCGGATCGTCGACCGGCTCCCACAGATCGCCGCGGAACCAGGTCAGGTGCCCGGGCTCGACGCAGCGACGGTGGACGCGATCGCCAGGCGCGGCGTGGCGGTTGACGTAGCCGATCGCCTCGGCGAGGCCCTCGCCCCACCACGCGACCTCGAACCGCTTGGTGCGCGCGACCGCGGCGGTGCCGCCGACCTGCTCGCCGTAGTAGTCGAGGTAGTAGGGATGGATCCGCGCGCAGGTGATCGCGAGGTAGACGATCAGCGCAGCGGGGACGATCGCGCCGACCACCGCGCGGGTGCGCGCCGCGATCAGCCGTGCGACGCCGTCGGCGCCGATCGCGGCGAGGATGGCGAGCGGGATCAAGATCGGCAGGACGTAGCGCACGCCGTCCTGGCGGACCGGCGACAGCATCACGCCGAGCGGCGCGATCGCCCAGATCGCGATGACGACGAGGCTGCGGCGGCGCTCGATCGCGGCGGTGATGACGCCGCCGAGCGCGGCGATCAGCGCGCCGATCGGCGTGGTCGCGCCGAGGTACGCGAGGAAGTACCAGCGCGGCGGCCGATCGGTGACGACGCCGAGGAACGGCTCGCCGCTGTGGGTGCCCTTGAGCTTGGCCCAGGCTTCCTCGAGGTGGGCGATCGGGTGGGTCCACAGCCGCGGCCACAGCACGATCGCGGTGACGATCGCGACCAGCGGCACGATCGCGAGGCCGAGCCCGATCGCGCGGCCGCGATCGCCGCGCGGCGCGGCGACGACGATCGTCAGGCCGATCGCGGGCGCGGCCAGCACGTTGACGAAGCGGATCATGATCGCGACGCCGAGCACGACGCCGACCACCACCAGCCGGCGCACCACCCGATCGCGATCGTCCCACACCCGCAGCGACGCCCACCACGCCAGCGCCCAGATCGCCACCGACGGCGCCTCGTGACCGACGATCTGGCCGTGGCCGATCAGGTGCGGCGACAGCGCCGCGATCGCGCCCGCCAGCGCACCGACCTCGACGCGGCCGGCGAGCCGCAGGCCGATCGGCACCAGCAGCGCGCAGCCGAGCGCGAGCACCAGCGCCGACAGCGCCCGCGCCCCCGCGAAGCCGTCGCCGCCGAGGCCGCCGAGGCCCGCGAGGTACTTCGTGACCGGCGGATGCTCGTAGTTCCATCGCCACGCGTCGTCGGCGAAGTCGCCGCGCACGACGTTCTGCACGTAGTTGCGCCCGGCCGACCAGTAGGTGTCCTCGTCCCAGGTCTGGCCCGCCGCGCCGAGATCCCACAGCCGCACCACGGCGGCGAGCGCGAAGATCGCCGCGCCCCACCACAGCACGCTGCGCGGGGTCAGCCCGAGGCGGCGGCGCAGCAGCCACAGCGCGAGGCCCGCGGCGATCGCGACCACGAGCCACGCCGCGATCGCGTCGCCGCGCGCGGTGCCCGGCTGATCGAAGCGCGCGGTCGCGGGCGGATCCGGCGACAGCGAGCTCGCCGGCACGTACTCGGGATCGCCGCGGCGTCCGGGCGGATGCCACACCAGCCGCGCGCCCGGCGGCGCCGCGAAGCGCAGGCCGACCGCGCCCGGCTGGAACCCGATGCGCGCGGTGACGACGCCGCGGCCGGTGATCAGGCGCTGGCCGTCGATCGCGAGGATCGCCGGGCGCGGCGACGAGAACCCGACGATGAACGGCCCGCCGCGCGGCAGGTGCAGGCTACCGGCGTGGGCGGTCGTCCCGGGCGGATCGCCGCTCTGCGCAGGCGACGCCGCGAGCTGCTCGAGCGGATCGAGCACCACCAGCGCGCGCACCACGAGCACGATCGCGACCAGCGCCGCGGCGATCGCCCACGGCGCCAGCGCTGCCAGGCGCGCGCGCTTCACCGCGACAGCCCCGGGCAGGCGAGCGCGCGATCGGTGCGCGCCAGGAACGACAGGTACTCGCCGCGCTCGCGCAAGCCCGGCACGTGGAGCACGACGCGCTCGAAGCCGCGCGCGAGCCAGAAGCCCGCGCAGTGCGACAGCGGCGCCACCTCGGGGGTGCGCCGCAGGTCGTAGCAGGACAGGACGATCGTCGGGTGATGCTCGAGCATCAGCGCGTCGGGGCCCCACTTGTTGTGGCCGGCCCGCGGGTTGGTGCGCGGCACCTCGTGGGCGATCCGCGACGACACCAGGCCGAACACGTCGATGCCGCGCAGGTGCGCGTAGTACGGCAGCGCGCCGACGCCGCCGAAGATCGCGTAGTCGTCGGGCCGCACGCACGCGCGCAGCCGCTGGCCGATCCGCGCGCGGTCGTGGGTGTAGACCCGCAGGAACGCCGGCGTGTCGATGCCGCGATCGTTGCCGAAGTTGCCGAAGCGCAGGCTGGCCGTGGTGAGCGCGAGCTGGCGATGAGCGAACAGCCCGAGGACGATCATCGCGATCGCCAGCCCGGCGCCGCGGCCGACGGTGCGGCCGGCGCGGGCCGCGAGCCGCGCCAGGTTGTCGACGCCGAGCGTGAGCGCGAGCGCGGCGAGGACGAAGACCGGCATGATGAAGCGGTGCAGGCCCATGAAGTCGCCGCCGACGCCGATCGCGTAGCGCAGGTAGACCGCGGCGATGATCGCGATCAGCCCGACCAGCGCGAACCGCGCGGTGCGGCGCGGCCACGCGACGAGGCCGATCAGCGCCAGCGGTGACGCCCACGCCAGGCCGGTCTGGGTGAACCAGCGGCCGACATAGTGCCAGCCGTTCGCGCGCATCTTGGCGTCGTAGCCCGGCACCGCCGCGCCCGCGGCCTTGACGTAGGCGGTGTTGGGGAAGAGCCAGCCGTAATACCAGCACCGCCACGCGAACCACGGCGCCCACAGCCCGAGGAACCACGCCGCCGCGATCAGCTCACCGCGATCGGGCCGCCAGCGCCGCTCGCCGACGACGTTGGTGACGTAGCGATGGCCGACCAGGATCGCGGCGATCATCAGGCCCTCGGGCCGCGTCATCGCCGCGAGCGCCAGCGCGATCGCCATCCGCCGCAGCGCCCGCGGTCCGGCGCCGCCCGCGACCGCGTCGCGATCCGACGCGACCAGGTAGGCGTCGAGCGCGACCGTCACCACGAACGTGTAGAGCTGGGTCTCGAGGCCGCCCGACGACCAGCACGCGAAGCCGCTCGAGCACGCGAGCAGGAGCGGCGCGAGCCCCGCCAGCGGATTGCCTCGACCGATCGCGCGCTCTGCGATGCGGAAGCTGGCGACCAGCACGCCGAGGCCGAAGCCGGTCCCAAGGACGCGGGCCGAAAATTCGGGCGGGATGCCGACCAGCATCAGGACGCCGAGCAGGACCGTCCACAGGAAGTTGGTGTAGCCCTCGACCGGATCGCCGAGGTTGAACGCGAGCTGGCCGTGCTCGGCGAGGTTGCGCGAGAACACGAACGAGATGAACGCGTCGTCGGTGACGAAGTCGAACTGCAGCGAGTGCCAGATCAGGATCGCGGCGGCGAGCACCACGGGGGCCCAGCGCGCGAGCTCGGCCCACGAACCGCCGAGGGCCGCAGGACCGAGGGGCGAGTGTTCCGGGAGCCGGGGCGTTGATCGCGGGTGGTTCGACACGTCTTCAGCCGGCTGACACGGCGTCGTGAGATTCCCTTGTCGACGGCAGGGATTCAAGGCGTGACCGGGGTCGCGAAAAGGCGGTCGGCCGATCGGGAATGGCGGCGCATCCTGGTAGGGTCGCGGGTCGATGTCGCTGCGACCGATCCGCGAGGTGCTGATCGCGGGCGCGATCACCGGCGGGCTCGCGGCCGCGGCGACCGCGACGATCGACGTGCTGTGGTCGTGGCGCGCCCTCGATCAGTTCGTCCCCGACGGGCTCGGTCGGATCCGGGTCGCGCTGTACCTCGCCACCAGCTACGCGCTGTGCGGCCTCGTCGCGGGCGCGGTGGTCGCGGCGATCGCCATGCTGTACCTGCGGGCCACCCGCCTCGGCACGCTCTGGCGCCACGCCGCCGCCGAGCACGCGCGGGCGCGCAGCCGCGATCCCCGCGACGCGTTCGCGGGGCTGTCGCTGGTCGTCGCCTTCGTGCCGATCGCGACCGCGCTCCTGGTGCTGGTGTTCCCGCCGCTGGTGCGCGATCTGTTCAAGCGCCAGCACTTCCCGGCGAAGATCGCGGTCGCGATGGCGACCGGCGTCGCGGTCCTGCTGGTGGCGCTCGCGCTCGCGATCCTGATGGCGCGGCTGATCGAGCTCCTGCTCCAGGTCGTCGCGACCGGCCGCGCCGCCCGCCTGCTGTCGTCGCCGTGGGCCCCCGTGATCGCGCTCGGCGTCATGCTCGCCCTCGGCGGCGCCGTCGTGATCGCGCTGACCTGGAAGACGGTCTCGGTGCTGCATCTGCGCGCGCCGATCACCGCGCTGGTCGCGCTGGTCCTCGCGATCCCGCTCGCCGGTCCCGGCCGCCGCCTCGCCGCGCGCTGGCTCGCGCTGCCGCCGCGCCACCGCCGCGCCGCCGCGATCGCCGCGCCGATCGTGCTGTTCGTCCTGACCACGGTCGCCGGCAACCGCGCCGCGATCATCAAGGGCGCGGTCGCGTACTCGGGCGGCGGCGACGCGCTGACCCGGGCGTGGAAGCGCCTGATCGATCGCGATCGCGACGGCTACTCGGCGTGGTTCGGCGGCGACGACTGCGACGACGGCGATCCCGCGGTCCACCCGGGCGCGTCGGACACGCCCGACGACGGCATCGATCAGAACTGCGTGAACGGCGACGCCCGATCGCGCCGCAGCCCGGCCGAGGTCGGCTTCGTCCCCGTGCCCGCCGCGGTCCCGGCCGACGCCAACGTCGTGCTGATCACGATCGACACGCTGCGCGCCGATCACGTCGGCGCCTACGGCTACCGCCGCGGCACCACGCCGACCCTCGACGCCATCGCCGCCGAGGGCGCGCTGTTCACCGCCGCCTGGGCCCACGCGCCGTCGACTCGCTACTCGATCCCGGCGATCCTCACCGGCCGCCTGCCGCTCGACGTCTACTACGACACCTCGATCGGCGGCTGGCCCGGCCTCCTGCCCCGGGCCACCACCATCGCCGAGGTGCTGCACGGCCGCGGGCTGGTCGGCGGCGCGTTCACCAACTACTGGTACTTCGACAAGTCGCGCCACATGGATCAAGGCTTCGCGGTCTACGACAACGACAACGCGCGCCTGCACCAGGGCGCCGATCCCGCCCACACCCGCGGCAGCTCGTCGCGCGAGCAGACCGACAAGGCGCTCGGCTTCGTCGCCAGCCACGCCGCCCAGCGCTTCTTCCTGTGGGTCCACTACTACGATCCGCACCACGAGTACGAGGCCCACGCCGGCTTCGAACGGCTGGGCACCAGCGAGATCGATCGGTACGATCAAGAGATCGCGTACACCGATCAACAGCTCGGCCGCCTGGTCGCGGATCTCCGGACCCGCGGCCTGTGGCAGAAGACGATCGTCGTGATCACCGGCGATCACGGCGAGGGTTTCGGCGAGCACGGCGTGAAGCTCCACGGCTACGACCTCTACGCCGCGCAGACCAAGGTGCCGATGATCGTCCGCGTCCCCGGCCTGGCGCCACGCCAGAGCCGCACCGCGGTCGGCCACGTCGACATCCTGCCGACCCTGGCGAACCTGGTCGGCGCCGCGCCGAGCACCGAGATGATGGGCCGGTCGCTGCTCGGGCTGATCGCCGGCACCAGCCCCGAGGATCCGACCCGCGCGGTGTTCCAGCAGCTGTCGTACGAGGGCAACCACGAGAAGCGCGGCGCCGCCACCGCCGACTGCCACGTCCTCTACAACGTCTCGCCCCACACCAGCTGGGAGATCTATCGGCTCGGCGAGGATCCCCACGAGACCCGCGATCGATCGTCGCCGCCCGGCCCGTGCGCGAAGGTGAAGGACACGTTCGCCGCCTGGTACGACAACGCCCAGATCCCCG
>JAYTAJ010000339.1:0-10042 GCA_043737575.1 Myxococcales bacterium
GGCTGATCGATGTGCTCCCAGTACTTGTACTCGCCGAGTGACTCGTTGGTCGACGCGGTCAGGTTCATGTCGACGACGGCCCACACCGCGGTCTTGAACGTCTCGGCGGTGGCGCCGGGATCGCCGCCGTTCTTCGCCGCGGCCAGCTTCACCGCGCGCCACGCGATCGCGGCGTTGGCGATCTCGGGTGCGCCCTGCGAGAAGTCACGCTCCCAGTTCGACGCGTAGGTCGCGCCGATCTCCTCGCGCGAGAAGCTGCCCTTCAGGCCCGCGACCGTCGCCTCCTCGTGACCGCCCGGCGAGAAGCGATGGATCGATCCTTCGGGCGCGGCGGTGATCGAGCCGGCGCCGAGGCCGCTGACCACGCGATCGGCGACCCGATCGGCCTCGTGCTCGGCGGCGCTGTCGGACGGCGCGACGGTGGCGTGACGGCTGACCGCGCGGTCGCCGGCCTGGCCCTGCTGCACGACGTGGGTCAGCTCGTGGGCGACCAGCCACGGCGCGGGCGAAGCGTCCGCGAACGCGACCTGGTTGCCGCGCGCGGCGGCGGTCGCGCCGAGCTCGCCCATCGGCGCGGCCTGCGCGGTGTGGACCTCGACGCCCGAGAAGTCGCGCCCGAACGCAGTCTCCATCGCGGAGCGGTGGGGCAGCGCGGTCGAGCCGCCAGCGGTCGCGCGATCGAACGCGCCGGCGTCGCCGTCGGAGGCGCCGGCGGCCTTGCGCTGGATCGGTCCGGCCACGTCGCCAGCGCGAGCGAAGCCGTCGCCGTTGAAGTCGAACATCGCACCAAGCACTTCGCTGGTGTGGCCGTTGTCGGCGGCGCCGGCGGCCGGAGCCGACCCGGTCGCACCGTTGGCCTTGCGCTGCACGGGCAGCGAGGCGGTCCGCGAGGTTGCGCCCGGAGTCCCGCGCGCGACGCCGGTCAGATCCTGAGATTCGTCGCTGCTCGCCGAGGAGGTGCTGTCCCGCATAACCAGCTTTACGGCACAACGTGCCGCGATCTTCCTCCTTGCGCCGGGGGCGTGGGCTCGGCGATCAGCATCGCGCCAGCGGCGAGTCGGGGATCACGTCAAAAGCGAGGCCGCGTCCGGGACCCGCCGACGACGTTGGTGATGGGCTTGGTGACTGGTAGCCTCCGTCGATCATGTGCCGTGCCGTGACGTGTCGCGAATGCAAGAAGCCGAGCTGGGCCGGATGCGGCGCTCACGTGGAGCAGGTGCTCGCCCACGTCCCGAAGGCCGAGCGGTGCAGCTGCCGCGAGACCCGCGCCGCGAGCGGTGGCGGTGGTGGCTCGAGCCTCGGGCGCTCGATCCGGCGGCTGTTCGGCCTGCGCTGAGCGATCAGTCCGGGACGCAGACGCTCGGCTCGCCGGTGCAGGTGAAGCCCGCATCCTCGACGCACGCGGTGCAGCCATCGATCGGCGGCGCCGCGGTGCCGTCGTCGCACGCCTCGGCGCCGCGGATGAGGCCGTCGCCGCACACGCCGCTGCACACGCTCGGCGCGGTGCCGACGCAGTCGAAGCCGGTGTCCTCGACGCACGCGGTGCAGCCGTCGCTGCTGGTGAGGTTGCCGTCGTCGCACTCCTCGGTCCCGCCGACGACCCCGTTGCCGCAGTCGAGCGTGCACACGGTCGGCGTCGTGCCGGCGCAGGTGTAGCCGGGCTCGAGCGTACACGTCGCGCTGCAGCCGTCGCCGCTCGACAGATCCCCGTCGTCGCACGGCTCGGTCGCGGCCTTCACGCCGTCGCCGCAGGTGGCGGTGCACAGGTTCGGCATCGCCAGGCTGCAGGTGAAGCCGAGCTCGGTCGTGCAGGTCGCGCTGCAGCCGTCGCCGCCCGCGAGATCGCCATCGTCGCACTGCTCGCTGCCGGCGCGGATGCCGTCGCCGCAGGTCGTGGTGCACGTGCTCGGCGCGCCGCCGCAGGCCCAGCCGCTCTCGATCACGCACGCGGCGCTGCAGCCATCGCCGCTCTCGGCCGGTGGCGCGTCGTCGCACTGCTCGCCGGGCTCGACGACGCCGTTGCCGCAGATCTCGAGCTGGCACAGGTTGCAGCCGTCGCCCGCGATCGCGTTGTTGTCGTCGCACGCTTCGCCGGCGGCGAAGTTCACGATGCCGTCGCCGCCACCGCACTGCGGCGCGGTGCAGTCGTAGTCGCAGCCGATCGAGTTGCCGCCGGTGTCACAGGTCTCGCTGGCGCTGGCGACCCCATCGCCGCAGTCGGGCGTCTGGCAGTTGTTGCGGCAGGCGTCGAGATCGTTGCCATTGCCGTCGTCGCACTGCTCGCCATTGACCGACTCGGTGACGCCGTTGCCGCAGGTCTCGATCTGGCACAGCGCCGAGCAGCCGTCGCCCGCGACCACGTTGCTGTCGTCGCACTGCTCGGTGCCGGGCGCCAGGATCGGCGTGAACGAGCGGTTGATGATGCCGTCGCCGCACAGCGGCAGCGAACAGTTGAAGTCGCACGACGCCGAGTTGCCGCCGGTGTCGCAGGTCTCGGCGGTGCTGTCGACGCCGTCGCCGCACACGTGGGTCGTGCAGCTGTTGCGACAGGCGTCGAGATCGTTCGTGTTGCCGTCGTCGCACTGCTCACCATTGACCGATTCGGTGACGCCGTTGCCGCAGGTCTCGATCTGGCAGAGCGTGTTGCAGCCGTCCCCCGCGGTGAGGTTGTTGTCGTCGCACTGCTCGACGCCGGGCGCGCCGATCGGCGTGAACGAGCGGTTGGTGAGGCCGTCGCCGCACACCGGCAGCGAGCAGTTGAAGTCGCACGTGATCGAGTTGCCCGCGGTGTCGCAGGTCTCGGCCGCGGCGTCGACGCCGTCGCCGCACACCTGGAGCGTGCAGCTGTTGCGGCAGCCGTCGAGATCGTCGGTGTTGCCGTCGTCGCACTGTTCGCCGTTGACGGCCTCGGTGACGCCGTTGCCGCAGGTCTCGATCTGACACAGCGCCGAGCAGCCATCGCCGGGCGTGAGGTTGCTGTCGTCGCACTGCTCGGGCCCGGCCGCGGTGGGCGGCGTGAACGAGCGGTTGATGATGCCGTCGCCGCACAGCGGCAGCGAGCAGTTGAAGTCGCACGTCGACGAGTTGCCGCCGGTGTCGCAGGTCTCGGCGGTGCTGTCGAAGTTGTCGCCGCAGATCTGGAACATGCAGCTGTTGCGGCAGGCGTCGGCATCGTTGGTGTTGCCGTCGTCGCACTGCTCGCCGTTGACGCCCTCGGTGGCGCCGTTGCCGCAGGTCTCGATCTCGCACAGCGCCGAGCAGCCGTCGCCGGGCGTGGTGTTGCCGTCGTCGCAGGCCTCGCCGCTGAGCGAGCCGGCCGGGATGAAGAACGGATTGATCACCGCGTCGCCGCACGCCGGCAGCGAACAGTTGTAGTCGCACGTCACCGTGTTGCCGCTGGTGTCACAGGTCTCGCTGGTGCTGGCGAGGCCGTCGCCGCACCGCGGGGTCTGGCAGTTGTTGCGACAGGCGTCGAGATCGTTGGCGTTGCCGTCGTCGCACTGCTCGCCGTTGATCGTCTCGGTGGTGCCGTTGCCGCAGGTCTCGATCTGACAGAGCGCGTTGCAGCCATCGCCCGGGGCGACGTTGCCATCGTCGCAGGCCTCGACGCCCGGCGCGCCGCTCGGCGTGAACTGGTTGTTGATGATGCCGTCGCCGCACAGCGGCAGCGAGCAGTTGAAGTCGCACGTCGACGAGTTGCCGCTGGTGTCGCAGGTCTCGCTGGTGCTGGCGATGCCGTCACCGCACCGCGGGGTCTGGCAGTTGTTGCGACAGGCGTCGAGATCGTCGGCGTTGCCGTCGTCGCACTGCTCGCCGTTGATGGTCTCGGTGACGCCGTTGCCGCAGGTCTCGATCTGACAGAGCGCGTTGCAGCCGTCGCCCGGGGCGACGTTGGCGTCGTCGCACTGCTCGACGCCCGGCGCGCCGCTCGGCGTGAACTGGTTGTTGATGACGCCGTCGCCGCACGCGGCGATCGAGCAGTTGAAGTCGCACGTCGACGAGTTGCCGCTGGTGTCGCAGGCCTCGCTGGTGCTGGCGATGCCGTCGCCGCACCGCGGGGTCTGGCAGTTGTTGCGACAGGCGTCGAGATCGTTGGCGTTGCCGTCGTCGCACTGCTCGCCGTTCACGCCCTCGGTGACGCCGTTGCCGCAGCTCTCGCTCTGGCAGAACTGATCGCAGCCGTCGCCAGCGACGACGCCACCGTCGTCGCAGGTCTCGGTGCCGGGCGCGCCGCTCGGCGTGAACGCGCGGTTGATGAAGCCGTCGCCGCACCCGGGCAGCGAGCAGTTGGCGTCGCAGCCGACCACGCTGGTGCCGACCGCGCCGGGATCGCAGGCCTCGCCGGCCGCGGCGTTGACGTCATCGTCGCCGCACACCGGCTGGGTGCAGTCGACGTCGCACGCCGCGGTGTTGCGCGGCATGCCGGTCGACGGATCGCCGTCGTCGCAGGTCTCGCCCGCGGCCGGATTGAGGAAGCGATCGCCGCAGACGGGTGCGCTGCAGTTGGCGTCGCACATCATCGTGTTCAGCCCGACAGTGCCGGGGTCGCAGGTCTCGCCCGCGGCCAGGTTGACCTCGGTGTCGCCGCACACCGGCACGCTGCAGTCGTCGTCGCAGCTCGCGGTCTGGCCGCCGACGGTGCCGGGGTCGCAGACCTCGTCGGCCTCGAGGTTGACGCGATCGTCGCCGCACACCGGCAGCGTGCAGTCGGCGTCGCAGTCATCGACGTCAGCGCCGACCGCGCCCGGATCGCACGCCTCGAGCACGCCGCCGCCGCCGAGCATCGAGCTGTTGACGCGGTCGTCACCGCAGATCGGGATCGTGCAGTCGCCGTCGCAGGTCAGCGAGTCGAGGATGGTGCCGTTGTCGCACTGCTCGTCGTCGGCCGAGCCGGGGCCGTTGGTGTCGAGCATGCCGTTGCCGCAGCCGGCGCCGCCCTGGCAGTTGTTGCGGCAGGTGTCGCCGTCGACGCCGTTGCCGTCGTCGCAGATCTCGGGCGGGTTGGGCGGCGAGGCCTCGGGGTTGCCGAGCTGATCGACGATGCCGTTCTGACAGGTCTCCTCCGACAGGCAGTTGGCCGAGCAGCCGTCGCCGGAGATGTTGTCACCGTCGTCGCAGACCTCGGCGCAGTTGGTGCCGGTCGCGCCCGAGCTCCTGCACAGGCTCGGCATGTTGATGCGGTTGTTGGGCAGGTGGTCGTCGACGGTGCCGTTGCCGCAGGTCTCGGTCGACTGACAGTCGCCCTTGCAGCCGTCGCCGTCCTCGTTGTCGCCGTCGTCGCAGATCTCGCCCGCGGCGCCGTTCTCGTGGCCGTCGCCGCACGCCACCGCGGTGCAGTCGCTGTCGCAGCTCGCGGTGTCGAGGCCCTCGTCGTCGCAGTCCTCGGTGTCGGGGCTGAGGCCGTCGACGAAGCCGTCGCCACAGACGTTGACCTTGCAGTCGTTGCGGCAGTTGTCGTCGTTACTCTGGTTGCCGTCGTCGCACTCCTCGCCGGTGTCGGTCAGCTCGTTGCCGCAGCCGGTCGTGGTGCAGCCGAGCCCGTCGGCGGTGCAGCTCGATCCGGCCGGGCAGATCACGCCCTTCGAGCACTCGATCGTGTCGGACTCGAAGCAGCCGGTGGCGGCGGCGAGGAGGGTCACGAGCGCGACCCGGGCGGCGAAGATGAGGCGAATCGACATAGGTGGTCCCCGTCCTGACGAACGATGCGGTCCCCCCACACCAGTGTCGTCGAGGTCGAGTGTACCCCAGCGGTTTTGCGATCCGCGAAGAATCCCCGCGCGCGACTTCGGGTGTCGCTCGGGTAGTCAGTCGCGCGTGAACACGAACGCGCGGTTGACCGCGTACTGGTGCCGGGTGCCGTCGGGACCGTCGTAGAAGCTCATCTGATGCGGCTCGCCGTCGACGCGCATCACGAACAGATCGAGGCCAACCGGCTCGAGGCGCGGCGCGACGGTGGCGCCGAGGTCGGTGAGGAGCGGCACCGCGATCGTCAGGTGATCGACCTCCCACGCGATCGTCACCGCGCCGAGGTTGGGATCGGTGAACGTGCCGGCGTAGCTGGCCTGATCGGCGGCCGGCGGCGCCAGGATCTCGGGCGCGATGACCGGGTCCGGGAGTCGCGCACCCGCGGCGACCTCGAGGGCGATCTGCGCGACCTGCTCGAGATCCTCGTTGCGGCCGTTCGCGAGCACCGACACCGCGACCCGCTGCTCGGGCAGCACCAGCGACGCCGACGTCATCGTCAGCGTGTTGCCGCCGTGGCTCAGGAGCCGCGCCGGTCGGTAGGTGCGATCGGCCGCGGTGTAGCCGTCGTGCGCGAACACGCCGTAGCCGTAGCCGACGCCGACCGCGTGGTTGACGACCGGGACCTGGGCGGTGGTGACGGCGACGCGCAGCGGATCGGCGAGCACCGCGGGATCGCCGTCGACGAGGAAGCCGAGGAGGCGCGCCTGATCCGACGCCGTCGACCAGATCAGGCCCGCGGGTCGGGTGAACGCGGTGTCGAGCTGCTGGGCCGGCGTGACCCAGCCCTGCATCGTCGCGACCGTGCCGAAGATGTCGAACGTGTCGAACCCGTCGGGGAAGATCAGGCCGCGCGCGCTGGCGATGTCGGTCTCGACCGCGAGCATGTCGTCGCGGCGCGGATAGGTGTGCGTCATGCCGAGCGGCGCGAGCACGCCGTCGATGACGAGGTCGGCCCACGGTCGCGCCGCCACGGTCTCGTCGACGAAGCCCGCCAGCGAATAGTTCGGGTTGCTGTAGCTCCACGCGATCCCGGGCGGCATCAGCGTGTACTCGTTGGCGGCGAAGCGACCGCGGACGATCGCGGCGAGGCGGTCGTCGGCCGGCGCCTCGGTCCACGGCGTGTACTCGAACAGCCCGCTCTGCTGCGCCAGCAGATCGTGGACCGTGACGGTCGCGGCCAGCGTCGGCGCCTCGGCGAAGGTCAGATCGGGGACCAGGTCGGCGACGGTGTCGTCGAGGTCGACCGCGCCGGTCTCGACCTGACGCAGCAGCGAGATCGCGGTGATCTTCTTCGTGTCGGAGCCGATCTGGAACAGCGTGTCGGCGGTGACCGCGGTGCCGGCCGGGTCGCGGGCGCCGAACCCCTCGGCGTAGATCACCGCGCCGTCGCGCCACACCGCGATGCTGTAGCCGGTCGCGAGCCCGCGGCCCAGGCTGGTGTCGACCGCGTCGTGGATGCGCACGATGTCGGTGTCGGACAAGCCGTCCGGGGGCAGCGGCCCGCCGTCGTCACCACAGGCAGCCAGCACGAGCGCGAACAGGATGATGCGGTTCACGTCCCTGGGACGACGTGCGCCCCGGAAGCGTTGCCTGCGAGGTTGCCGAGGTGGGACAACCGCGCGATGGAAGCTTCCGACGCGCTGGTGTTCTTCGGAGCGAGCGGCGATCTGGCGTACAAGAAGATCTTCCCCGCGCTGCAGTCGATGATCCGCCGCGGCGAGCTCGACCTCCCGATCATCGGCGTCGCGCGCCCGGGCTGGACGCTCGATCAGCTGCGCGAGCGCGCCCGTGCCAGCGTCACCGAGCACGGCGGCCTCGACGAGCAAGCGTTCGCGAAGCTGTCGGCGCAGCTGCGCTTCGTCGGCGGCGACTACATCGAGCCGTCGACCTACGCGCTCCTGAAGCAGACGCTCGGCGACGCCAAGCGCCCGGTCCACTACCTCGCGGTGCCGCCGAGCCTGTTCGGTCCGGTCGTGCAGGGGCTGGCCGCGGCCGGCTGCGCCGAGCACGCCCGGGTGATCGTCGAGAAGCCGTTCGGCCGCGACCTGGCGTCGGCCCAGGCGCTCAACCGGCTGGTGCACGAGGTCTTCCCCGAGAGCGCGGTCTTCCGCATCGATCACTACCTCGGCAAGGAGGAGGTGCAGAACCTCCTCTACTTCCGGTTCGCCAACGCGTTCCTCGAGCCGATCTGGAACCGCAACTACATCGACAGCGTGCAGATCACGATGGCCGAGAGCTTCGGCGTCCAGGGCCGCGGCAAGTTCTACGAGGAGGTCGGCGCGATCCGCGACGTCGTGCAGAACCACCTCTTGCAGATCATGGTGCTGCTCGCGATGGATCCGCCGGCCGGTCGCGACGCCGAGGCGATGCGCGCCGAGAAGCTGCGGCTGTTCCGCGCGATGAAGCCGCTCGCGCCCGGCGACGTCGTGCGCGGTCAGTTCCGCGGCTATCGCGACGAGGACGGCGTCGCGCCCGACTCGCAGGTCGAGACCTTCGCCGCGCTGCGCCTGCAGATCGACAGCTGGCGCTGGGCCGGCGTGCCGTTCTACATCCGCGCCGGCAAGTGCCTGCCGATCACCGCGACCGAGGTGAAGGTCGACCTCAAGCGGCCTCCGCTCGGGATCTTCGACGAGATCAGCCCGGGCGGGTCGAACTACCTGCGGTTCCGCCTGAGCCCCGAGGTCGTGATCTCGCTCGGCGCGCGGGTGAAGCAGCCGGGCGACGACATGGAGGGTGATCCGGTCGAGCTGATCGCGCGCCACCGCGCCGCCGGCAGCAAGGGACCGTACGAGCGCTTGCTCGGCGACGCCATTCGCGGCGACTCGACCTTGTTCACGCGTGACGACAGCGTCGAGGCGGCGTGGCGGATCGTCGAGCCCGTGCTCGGCGCCAGCTCGCCGGTCCTGTCGTACCCGCCCGGGACCTGGGGGCCGTCGGAGGCCGCGGCGATCATCGAGGGCGAGGAGCCGTGGCACGATCCGCAGCCCGAGCAGAGCCAGCCGTGTTGAGATGCGGCGCATGAAGCCCACCCGCCTGACCGCGCGCCCCGAGTGGCAGGCGCTGCGCGCCCACGCCGCCGCGCTGGCGCCGCGCCACCTGCGCGACCTGTTCGCCGACGATCCCGATCGCGGCGACCGCCTGACCCTGGAGGCGGCCGGGCTGTACGTCGACTACGCCAAGCAGCGCGTCACCGACGAGACCATCGCGCTGTTGTTGCAGCTCGCCGATGCCTGCGCGCTGCGGCCGCGGATCGAGGCGATGTTCGCGGGCGACAAGATCAACGTCACCGAGGGCCGCGCGGTGCTCCACGTCGCGCTCCGCACGCCCGCGACCGAGGCCGTCATCGTCGACGGCCGCGACGTCGTGCCCGACGTCCACGCGGTGCTCGATCGGATGGACGCCTTCGCCGAGCGGGTGCGCAGCGGCGCCTGGACCGGCCACACCGGGCGGCGCATTCGCAACGTGATCAACCTCGGCATCGGCGGCTCCGACCTCGGGCCGGTGATGGCGTACGAGGCGCTGCGCCACTACGCGCGGCCCGACCTGACCGTGCGCTTCGTGTCGAACGTCGACGGCACCGACTTCGTCGAGGCGGTGCGCGGGCTCGACGCCGCCGAGACGCTGTTCATCGTCTGCTCGAAGACGTTCACCACGCTCGAGACGCTGGCGAACGCCCGGGCCGCGCGGGCGTGGTGCCTGGCCGCGCTCGGCGACGACGCCGCGATCGCGCGCCACTTCGTCGCGGTGTCGACCAACGCCGCCGACGTCGCCGGGTTCGGCATCGACACCGCCAACATGTTCGGCTTCTGGGACTGGGTCGGCGGCCGCTACTCGATGGATTCAGCCATCGGCCTGTCCACCATGTTAGCCATCGGCCCCGATAACTTCCGCGCCATGCTCAGCGGTTTCCACGAAATGGACGAGCACTTCCGCACGACGCCCCTGGAATCCAACGTGCCGGCCCTGATGGGCCTGATCAACATCTGGCACCACAACTTCCTCGGTGCCGCCACCCATGCGGTGCTTCCCTACGCCCAACTGCTGCACCGGTTCCCGGCCTACCTCCAGCAGCTCACCATGGAGAGCAACGGCAAGTACATCACCATCGACGGCGAGAAGGTGAATTACGATACCGGCGTCGTCTACTGGGGCGAACCGGGCACGAATGGTCAGCACTCGTTCTACCAGATGATCCACCAAGGCACGCGCCTCATCCCCTGCGATTTCCTGGCCTTCGGTCAATCCCTAAACCCGCTCGGCCGCCACCACGATATCCTGATCGCCAACGTCCTGGCGC
>JAYTAJ010000340.1:0-1841 GCA_043737575.1 Myxococcales bacterium
CGCAGTGGCGGCCGATCGCGACGGTGTCGGCCGGCGCAGTCGCGGTGACCGCCGCGGGCGGCGTCACCAGCGGCACGATCGACGCGACCGCGGGCGGCCCCGCCGCGTCCGCCGACAATCCCTACCTCTATCTCGATCTGGTCACCGGCACCAAGCTCGAGCTGTCGGACGTCGCGGCGCTGTCGTCGACCGCGTGGCACGTCGCGCTCAAGCGCTCGAGCCTCAAGCTCAACAGCGGCGACTCCGGCCCCGGTCGGGTCACCGCCGCGTCGGTCGCCGCCGCCACCCTCGCCGAGGTCACGACGGTCCCGGCCAGCCTCGCCGCCGACGACTGGGCGACCTCCGACTGCATGCTCACCACCACGCCCGGCGGCGAGCCCGCGAGCGTGATGGGCAGCTGGTACGACTACGACGATGCGACCCACCGCCTCACGCCGAAGGCCGAGGTCTGGGTGCTGAAGCTCGGCGACGGCGCGAGCGCGCCGGTCCGCAAGCTGCGGATCGTGACGTACTACGGCGACACCGCGATGCCGATGCGCGGCGGCTACTACCGCGTCGAGTGGGCGACGCTGTGATCCGCGCGCTCGGCGTCGCGGTCGCGGTCGCGGTCCTCGCGCCTGTCGACGCGTTCGCCGAGCGCGATCCCTGGGTGCCTGGCACCCCCGCGTCGACGTTCGCGCGACCGAGCGGGCGTATCCGCGTCCACTACGTCACCACCACCCCCGACGCGGTGCTCGCGGCCGACGTCGACGCCAGCGGCGTCCCCGACTTCGTCGAGGAGGTCGCGCTGCGCGGCGACGAGGTGCTCACCAACCTCGCCGCGCTCGGCTTCCGGGCGCCGCTCCCCGACGGCGTCCTCGGCGGCGACGATCGCCTCGACTTCCATCTGCAGAACCTCGCGGGCGCCGACGGCAGCTTCGACGCCGACTCGTGTACCGGCACGCCGTTCCACTGCGCCGGATCGATCACGATCGAGAACGACTTCGTCGGCTACTCGTACCCGTCGGTGTCGATCGCGATCCGCGTGCTCACCAGCCACGAGATCTTCCACGCGGTGCAGGCGGCCTACGACGCCGATCAACCGGCCGCGTGGTCGGAGGGCTCGGCGGTGTGGGCCGAGGAGCTGCTCTATCCCGAGCAGGACGACTTGAGCGGCTGGTCGCTGCGTTCCTGCTGAAGCCGTTCCGGCCCTTCGAGCGCCCGGGCGCGGGGTTCGGCGATCTGTATCCGTACGGCGCGGGGCTGTGGCCGTATTTCCTCGAGGCGCGGCTGGGCGCGGGCTTCGTGCGCGCGGCGTGGGAGCGCTGCGAGGACGACGGCAGCGATCCCGAGTTCCTCGACGCGATCGAGGCCGAGCTGATCGCCCGCGGCACCACGCTCGAGCGCACGTGGATCGAGTTCACGCGGTGGAACGCGCGGACCGGCGTCCACGCGAGCGGCACCACGTATCCCGACGCGGCGCGGCTGCAGCGCGCGTGGCGCGAGCCCGACCTGACCTCGCCCGCTATCGCGTCGAGGTCCGCGCGACGCTGCCGGTCGCGGTCGCGCTGCGCGTCGAGGGCAGCCTCGACAACCTCGCGCCCGAGCGCGGCGATATCGTCAGCACGACCCACAGCTTCGCCAGGGACTCCCCCGCCGACGCCGCGCTGATCATCACCGGTCCGTCGCGCGGCGGCCTCGCCCAGGAGGTCATGGTCTCGGTCGCGTACACCGAGCCCGAGCACGAAGCGCCGATCGGCGGCGGCTGCTCGACCGGCGGCGCGCCGAGCAACGCGCTCATCGCCGCGCTGCTCGCGTTCGGGTTCGCGCGTCGCCGCCGCCGTCGCGTCACATCGTCGCGA
>JAYTAJ010000341.1:0-1839 GCA_043737575.1 Myxococcales bacterium
TCGGCGGGCGTGAACTCGTCGCCCGGCTCGATCGTCGTGACGAGCTTGCTCTTCCACTTGCCGCTGCCGTCGACCCGCGCGATCACCTCGGCGGCGACGCGGCGCTGGTCGTCGGACCGCGCGAAGATCGCCGAGCGATAGCCGGGCCCGACGTCGTTGCCCTGGCGGTCGCGCGTCGTCGGATCGTGCATGCGGAAGTACCAGTCCTCGAGGAGCGACAGGTACGACAGCTTGGCCGGATCGAACACGACGCGGACGCTCTCGGCGCCGCGGACGTAGCCGACCTCGGTCTCGACCACGCCCGGGATCGCGCGCAGGAGCTCCTCCATCCCCCAGAAGCACCCGCCCGCGAGCACCGCCGTCTCCAGCCCCGCGCGCGCGGGCGCGACCTGGGCCGGGCTCGCGGTCGTCGTTGGCGCCACCTCGGCGCGACGATCGGTGCCACATGCGGCGACGGCCACGACGACGACGATCAGCCAACGCATCATGCACAGCCTACGTGCGATCCGCCCGGATGTTACTCAACGATTCGCGAGCGTCCGATAGCCCTTGCCCCGCAGCAGGTGCTCGTCGCTGGTGACGAGCGTCAGGTCGTAGACCTCCGCGCTCGCCGCCAGGAAGCGATCGGCCGGATCCTCGTGAGCGACGCGCACCGATCGACTCTTCGCCGCGACCTCGCGGTTCAGCACCGCCTCGTGCAGCGGCGTCCGCGCCCACGCCGCCTCGATCCACATCCGCGGATCGCCCGCGATCGCGATGCGGCCCTTCTCGGCGAGGACCAGGGTCTCCCAGACGCTGATCGGCGACAGCCACAGCTCGTTGCTGGCGGCCGTCAGCGCGGTCTTGACCCGCGGCGTGAGCTTCGCGGGATCGAGGTGCGCCCAGAGCCACACGTGGGTGTCCAGCAGCAGCTTCATCGCAACGCGTCCCACCCAGCGAGCTCGCTCGTCGGCGCGGTGATGTCGCCGACGATCGTCGCCGTCCCGCGCATCGCGCCGAGCCACGTCGGGTCGGTGGCCTCGGGTGCGGGCGGCATGATGTCCGCGATCGGCTTGCCGAAGCGGGTGATGCGGAGCGGTCGCCCGGTTCTTCGCACCCGCTCGAGGGCCGCGAGGCACGTCGCCTTGAACTTCGAGATCGGCATGCTCTGCATCCAGCCTTCATACCATGGTCAACGACCATGGTCAGCCGTGCGCTTGTCACGGTGACGCCGCGAACCCGAGACTTCGCGTAGCATCGCCCGATGCGCGACGGCACCCCGCCCGATCCGACGCCGCTGCTCGCTGCCGCCAGCGGCACCGACGGTGCGACCGCGGGCGTGCTGCTGGTCGCGGGCGAGGGCACGTTCTCGACCCACGCGCTCGGGGCCGCCGAGCTGGTGATCGGCCGCGCCGACGACTGCGACGTCCAGATCGATCACCTCGCGCTGTCGCGTCACCACGCCGTGCTCCGCCTCGGGCCGCCCGGCTCGGTCCAGGATCTCGGCTCGACCAACGGCACCCGCGTCGCGGGCGAGCACCGCTCGGGTGGCGCACCGTTCCCGCTGCGCACCAACGACAGCTTCCACATCGGCCCGTTCTCGTTCGTGCTGGTGTCGGGCGCCCGCGTCGACGACCGCTCGCAGTCGATCCGCGACGCCCTGAGCGTCGACGACCCGACCCTGGCAGGCGCGTCGACGCTGGTGCGCGAGATCGCCGCGGCCGCGACCAGCGTCGTCATCCTCGGCGAGACCGGCGTCGGCAAGGAGGTGCTGGCCGAGACCCTCCACGTGCTGTCGGAGCGCCGCGGCCCGCTGACGCGCATCAACTGCGCCGCGCTGAGCGAGAGCCTGCTCGAGAG
>JAYTAJ010000342.1:0-1838 GCA_043737575.1 Myxococcales bacterium
TCGACGACGTGATCGCCGCGGTCGCGATCCCGACCGCGCTGCTCGAGCGGCCGTACCTGCGGCCGGTCTACGACGATCCGACGTTCATCATCCGCAACGTGTGGCGACGCTACGGTGGCTGGTGGGATGGCAACCCGGCCCACCTGCTGCCGCCGCGCGAGCGCGTGCTCGCCGCCGAGGTCGCGGCGCTGGCGGGTGGCGGCGCGGCGCTGGCGGCGCGGGCGGCGGCGGTCGGTGTCGACGATCTACCGCTGGCGTGTCAGCTCGCCGAGTGGGCGTGGGCGGCGGCGCCCGACGACGGGGCGGTGCGCGCGATCCGCGCCGAGCTGTACCGGCGCCGCGCCGCGGCCGAGACCAGCCTCATGGCGCGCAGCATCTTCACCAGCGCTGCCGACGAGAAATAGCGGCCGGATCACACCGGGACCTCGACGGACCGGATCGCGGCGTCGGGTGGGACCGCGCGATCGCGGGCGCGTGGAGTCCTCGCCGCTTGAAGGCGGCACGCCGGGTGCTCGGTGATCGCCCATGAGCGACTTCTACCAGGCGGGCGGGGTCGAGCCGGGCCGCGACGATGCGACCGCGCCCAGCGGCACCAGCGCCGGCAAGCGCACGCTCACCGACGGGCTGGCCCCATCGCGCGCGGCGCCCGGCGCCACGGCCGCGCCGTCGGCGGCGCCGGCAGAGCAGGGCTGCGCCGAGACCGAGGCGGTGTTCGGGCTGCACCTGATCGGCGACGACGCCAGCGGATCGGGATCCGGTGCGATCGGGCCCGCGCAGGCGGCGCCCGCGCTGCGCGACGCCAACGTGCGCACGGTCCAGGCGACCCTCGCGCGCACCGGTCACGCCGTCGCCAACACCGGGCAGTGGGACGCCGCGACGGTGGCCGCGCTGACCGCGTACCAGGCGGCGCGCCGCGTCGGCGGCAACGGCGTGCTCGACGCCGCCACCCTCGGCGCGCTGGTCGCGGATCTGGTCGGCGCCAACCAGCTCGACTTCGCGCTCGGGCTGATCGCCGACTTCTTCCAGCTCGCGAGCCCCGATCTGATCGCGCTGCGGGTGAATCATCTGGCGCCGGGCGGCGGCGCCGCGGCCACCGACTCGACGCTGTCATGGGAGAACGGTCTGCGAGTGATCGCGGTCTACTGGGACGTCGTGCCCCAGGTCGCGCGGGTGCAGGCGACGCTCGGGTTCCAACTCGCGGTGCCCGCGCCCGCCGTCGTCGCGGTGCCGGTCCCCGCGGTGCTCGCGCCCGCCGACGCCCAGGCCGCGGTCGCCGACCTGCGCGGTCAGCTCCGCGAGCCGCGGGCGCTGCGCGTGCTGCAGGGCGCGGTCGGCGCGACCTCGTCGGGCGTCGCCGACGTCGAGACCGTGCAGCGGCTGGCGGCGTGGCAGGGCGCAGGCACCGGCCGCCTCGACGACGCCAGCGTCGAGCGCCTGGTGATGACCGAGCTGGTGGCCCAGCGCCTCCACGACTCGGCGATCCGGCTCGTGATCGCCTACCACGGCGTCGCCGATCACGCGGCGCTGGTCGGCGTGTACTACGACGGGATGTTGAACCTCTACGACCGCCAGGCCGAGGCGCTGGCGCTGTCGCTCGACTTCGATCCGAACAGCCCGCTGCAGCGCCCCGGCCCCACCGTGCTGCACGTCGGGCCGAAGGCGTTCCGCAGCTACGCCGCGCTGGTCCAGAACCTGGTCCACGAGTCGGAGCACATCCGCCACAACCGCGACGGCGTGCAGCGCGACGTCGTCCGGGAGTTCGAGGCCGAGGTCGCCGAGATGCTGGCGGCGCCGATCGAGGACGTGACCAACTTGTTTCTCGACGACGGCCACCGCGC
>JAYTAJ010000343.1:0-1836 GCA_043737575.1 Myxococcales bacterium
AGCATGGTTCCTCCTACGAGCGAGAGTACGCCCGCGGATCAGCGCGCGCGCGTTTTCAGCGGCTCACGATCTGTCGGACCAATCGCACAGGAAGCGGACGAGGGCGCGGGTGCGCTGGGCGAGGGTGGGGAGCTCGATGTGCTCGTCGTGGGTGTGGAAGCTCTTGCCGCGCGGGCCGAGCGCGTCGATGGCGGGGACCCCGACGGCGCTGACGGTGTTGGCGTCGGAGCCGCCGCCCTGGAGCGGGGCCTCGCCGCCGTTCAGGCCCTCGCGGCGGGCGCAGGCGTCGTAGCGCGCGACCAGCGCGGCCGACGCGGCCGAGCGCTCGAGCGGCGCGCGCTTGATGCCGCCCTCGAGCACGAACCGGGCGCCGGTCGCGTCGGCGATCGCGCGCGCGGCGCGATCGAATGCGCCCATCAGCTCGTGACCGTCGACGGCGCGGACGTAGCGGAAGTCGAGCTGACAGCTGGCCAGCTCGGGCACGGTGTTGGCGCTGGTGCCGCCCGACGCCAGGCCGACGTTGACGGTGACGCCGCGATCCCAGTCGGTGAGCTGCTGCGCGGCGTCGATGAAGCGCGCCAGCGCCCACAGCGCGTTGATGCCGTCCTTCAGGTTGTTGCCGGCGTGGGCGGCCTTGCCGGTGATCTTCACCGTCACCTTGCCGGTGCCCTTGCGCTGCGTGACGATCGCGTCGGTCGCGCGGCCCGACTCGAACACCAGCGCCGCGCCGGCGCCGCGCGCGAGGTCCTCGAGCATCGTCCGGGAACCGGACGAGCCGGTCTCCTCGTCGGCGACCGACACCAGCGCCAGCGGCAGGGTCGCGAGGGCGTCGACGTCGGCGAGGGCGGCCAGCGCGGTGCGGACGGTGGCGAGGCCGCCCTTCATGTCGAGGACGCCGGGGCCGCGCAGCCGATCGCCCGTGGTCTCCCAGGCCTCGAACGTGTCGGGCGGGAACACGGTGTCGTGGTGGCCGATCAGCACCACGCGCGCGGCGGGCTTGGCGTCGTGCCACGCTGGCGTGCGCCAGATCAGGTGATCGCCGCCGCCGCCGCCGTCGACGCGCTCGACGGTGAGCCCGGGCAGCGCGAAGCCGTCGATCAGGCGATCGGCGACGGCGTTGCAGCCGGCGACGTTGCCAGTGTACGAGTTGACCTCCACCCAGCGGAGCAACAGCGGCAGCAGCTCGGGACCGCGAGCGTCGGCGGCGGCGAGGGCGTGGTCGAGCAGCGCGTCGTCGGTCATCGTGGTGGAGGCTACCAGCGGGTCGGTGCTACAAGCACGTCATGGGACGCAGGTTCAAGGCCGCCATCATCGGCGGCAGCGGTTATGGCGCCGGCGAGATGTTGCGGCGCCTCCTCATCCACCCCGAGGTCGAGGTCGCGCGGGTCGCGTCGATCGATCACGTCGGCAAGCCGGTGTGGCACGCGCATCCGCACTTGACCGGCCTCACCGACGCGATCTTCGAGGACCTCGCGCCGCGCGACGCGGCCAAGGGCTGCGACGTCGCGCTGCTCGCGCTACCGCACAAGGTCACCGCGGCCAAGGTGCCCGAGCTGATCGAGCTGGGCGTGCCGATCGTCGACATGTCGGGCGACTTCCGGCTCACCGACGCGGCGACCTACCAGAAGTTCTACGGCAACCCGCACCCGCATCCGGAGCTGCTCGGCACGTTCGTCTACGGCCTGCCCGAGCTCAACCGCGAGCGCATCCGAGCGTCGAAGCGGATCGCGTCGCCCGGCTGCTTCGCGACGACGATCGAGCTGGCGGTGCTGCCGCTCGCCAAGGCCGGGCTGCTCACCGGCGCGACCGCGCACGTCGTCGGCATCACCGGCTCGT
>JAYTAJ010000344.1:0-10010 GCA_043737575.1 Myxococcales bacterium
AGCTCGACCGGCTCGGTCGCGAACTCGCACAGGCCGCCGTGGGTGCACGGCAGGACCTGGCGATAGTCGCCGCACGCGGCGAAGTCGTCGGCGTCGGGATCGGCGAGCATGCAGCTCGCGACCTCGGCGGTGCACTGCGGGCTGGGGAACGCCTCGTAGGGATCGTCGGTGGTGAGGCCGAGCCGCACGACCTTGAGGTCGATGCCGGCGTGCTTGGTCGCGACCACGGTGCCGTTGACGAACGTGCCGCGCATCGTCATCGGATCGGTCGGCGGATCGTACGCGAGCGCGAACGGACCGAACTGCCAGTCGAACGTGGTCTCGCGCGGGCCGCGCTGAGCGACGACCGGATCGCCGGCGTCGAACGCGGTGACCTCGGGCGAGGTGTGGTTCGACGTCGTCGTGAACCGACCGCGGTAGCGCAGGTTGTCGACCGGATCGTTGACGTAGATCGGCCGGATCGTCGAGTCGACGACGATGCGGCTGGTGCCCTCGAAGCGGGCGAAGCGCGGCGCCAGCGTGACCGCGGCGTCGAAGTGCCGGACGGTGCCCGACGCGGTGTCCATGAGGACCAGGATCGGCATGCCCGACAAGAGCGTGTTGATCTCGTAGGGCTCGTCGAGGAGGATCTCGAAGGTGCGCGCGCCGGTCAGCGTCGCGGTGCCGAAGCCGTCGTCGGGGATGTAGGAGAACACGTTGGTGAGCGGGCGGCTCGCGGTGCCCTTGATGACGACGGTCTGGGCGCCGCCGCTGGCGCCGACGATCGCGTGGGCGTTCATCGTCAGCGTGAAGCCGGCGACGGTCGCGCTGCGGGTGCCCGCGGTGGTGTCGCGCTTGCCGTCGTCGTCCTCGCCGACGATGACGGTCGTCGGGCCATCGACCAGATCGTCGGTCGCGACGCAGCCGATCGCGGGAGTCATGAGGGCCATCGCGGCCAGGAACGTCGGGATGTCGATCTTCTTCATGGCGCCTACTACGCCAGGTCGCGGTGGCGATCAAGGACCGCGATGGTGACAAGGAGGCTTACGGTCAGCGACGCCAGCCCCGCCGACCGTCGATGCGGAAGGCCAGCGCGAGCGCCCACGCGACCAGCGCGACCACGACCCCGCTGCCGAGGATGTCGGCGACGAAGTGGGCGTTGACCGCGACCCGCGACCACGCGACGAAGATCGGCACGATCAGGAGCGGCAGCCCGACCCGCGGCCACGCGATCGCGAACGGCACGACCAAGCCGAGATAATAGGTGGCGTGGCCCGACGGGAACGACACGCCGTCCTCGAAGAACGTCGGGCCGCCGCGGTCGAGCCACGGCGTCGGCCGCAGCCGACCGAGCGCGGGCTTGAGCTCGGTGGTCGCGAGCCGGGTGACGACCTGCACCGCCGCGGCGAAGAACCACACCCGGGCGCTGCCGCGCAGCCGCGGCACCAGCGCGGCGACGACGCCGAGGCCGACGGTCACGATCGCCAGGAACCACTTGTGGACGTCGATGCCGGTGTGGGTGTCGATCCACACCCGGATGCGGGTCCAGTCGGCGCGGGCCTCGACGCCGTGATCGGCGTAGTAGCGCGCCATCGGCCGATCGATCGCGACGATCGCGAGCGCGGTGGCGGCGGCGAGCCCGAGCGCGATCCACGGCAGCGCGCGGCGGACCTGGAGCGCGGTCGGGACGGCCATGCGCGGGCATCATGCCATCGCATCGGACGCTTCGGCGGCGGCGCTGCTAGAGTCCGCGCGTGCGCCTCCTCTTCATCGTCGATCCGCTCGAGCGTCTCGGTCTCGCTGGCGACACGTCGTACGCGCTGATGGTCGAGGCCGCGCGCCGCGATCACGAGGTCTGGACCTGCCAGACCGAGCACCTCGGCCTCGAGCACGACGACGCGGTCGCCGACGCCCAGCTCACCCGGGTCCGCAGCGCGACCACCGCCGCCGAGGCCTTCGCCACCGACGCCCGGCTGCCGATCCCGCTCGAGGCGTTCGACCTGGTCCTCATGCGCAAGGACCCGCCGTTCGACGTCAACTACCTGCACGCGACCTGGATCCTCGAGCAGGCCCGCGGCAAGACGCTGCTCGTCAACGATCCGCGCGGGCTGCGCGAGCTGAACGAGCACCTCGCGGTGCTGCGCTTCCCCGAGCTGACGCCGCCGACGATCGTCACCCGCAGCGCCAAGCGGCTCGCCGCGTTCCAGCACGAGCAGGGCGGCGTGATCGTGGTGAAGCCGGTCGATGGCTTCGGCGGGCTCGGCGTGTTCGTGGTACCGGACGGCGATCCCAACGCGTCGTCGATCTTCGAGACCTCGACCGGCGCCGGTACCCGGTGGACGATGGCGCAGAAGTACTTGCCCGAGGCGGTCGACGGCGACAAGCGCATCTTGCTGGTCGACGGCGAGGCGATCGGCGCGGTGCTGCGGGTACCGGGCAAGAACGAGGCGCGCGGCAACTTGCACGTCGGGGGCCGCGCGGTGAAGACCTCGCTCGACGCCGACGATCGCGCGATCATCGCGGCGATCGCGCCGACCTTGCGCGAGTTCGGTCAGATCCTCGTCGGCATCGACGTCATCGGCGGCCGCCTGACCGAGGTCAACATCACGTCGCCGACCGGCATCCGCCACATCGAGGAGCTGGAGCAGCGCAACGTCGCCGCCGAGGTCCTCGAGCGGCTCGAACGTCGGGCTGGCCTCGCCACCACTTCCACGCGATAGTCGGTCGATGGCCCCCGAGCTGTCCCTCGAGTTCATCGAGAAGCTTCCCAAGACCGACCTGCACTGCCACCTCGACGGCTCGCTGCGGCTCGACACCATCATCGATCTGGCGCGACGCCAGGGGGTGACGCTGCCGACCAACGATCGCGGTGAGCTGTTCCACCTGGTGTTCGCCGGCGAGCGCACGACCTCGCTCGACGACTACCTGAAGGGCTTCGAGATCACGCTGTCGGTGATGCAGACCGAGGAGGCGCTCGAGCGCTGCGCCTTCGAGCTGGCCGAGGACGCGTGGCGCGAGAACGTGCGCTACCTCGAGGTCAGCTACTCGCCGCTCCTCCACACCCGGCTCGGCCTGCGGCCCGCGGTCGTCGTCGAGGCGGTGCTGCGCGGCCTGCGCGCGGCCAAGCGTCAGCTCGGCATCCGCTACGGCGTGATCCTGTGCGCGATCCGCTCGCTGCCCGCCGATCAGAGCCTGCGCATCGCCGAGCTGTGCGTCGCGTTCAAGAACCGCGGCGTGGTCGGCTTCGATCTCGCCGGCTCCGAGGTCAACAACCCGGCCAAGCTGCATCGCCAGGCGTTCCAGCTCGTCATCGACAACAACATCAACTGCACCGCCCACGCCGGCGAGTCGTTCGGCCCCGACTCGGTGCACCAGGCGATCCACAAGTGCGGCGCTCATCGCATCGGCCACGGCACGCGGCTGATCGAGAACGGCGAGCTCCTGAACTACGTCAACGACCATCGCATCCCGATCGAGGTGTGCCCGTCGTCGAACCTGCAGACCAAGGCGGCGCAGAGCTGGGAGAGCCACCCGGTCGACTTCTTCGTCGACTACGGTCTGCGGGTGACGATCAACACCGACAACCGGCTCATCACCGACACCACGGTGTCGAAGGAGCTGTGGCTGTGCCACAAGCACTACGGCTGGCCGCTCGCGACGATCAAGGAGATCATCATCTTCGGGTTCAAGAGCGCGTTCATGCCGCATCGCGAGAAGGCCGATCTGCTGTTCGAGATCAGCGCCGAGCTGGCGAAGGTCGCTGCCCCGACCAACGGCAAGCCCGCCGTCGTCGAGGCGGCGCCGCCGCCGCCGCTGGCCGCGACGATGGCGCGGCCGATCGTGTGAGTCAGGCGCCGCGCAGGTAGCTGAGCAGCATGCGATCGAGCCCGCGCAGGTAGGCCTGCTCGTCGAAGTCGTCGGGGTGCTCGAAGAAGCGCTTGGCCGCGCCGTAGGCGGCGCTGACGATCTGCGCCGCGGCGAGCGCGGGGTCGTCGACGCGGACGTCGTCGCGGGCAGCGAGGAAGCCGGCGAGCGCGGTCTCGTAGCGACGCAGCAGCGTGGCCTCGCGATCGCCGAGGCCGGTCGGGATGACCGCGGCGGCCAGCTCGGCGGTGGCGCGGTAGGTCTGGCTGCGCGCGAACGCGACCATGCCGCGGGACATGAGGCGCGCGGCGTCGTCGATGGACAGCGCGCGCGCGGCGGCGAGGATCTGGGCGAACGCGGCGAAGAACTCGTCGAAGCGCCGCTCGATGAGGAGGGCGACGATCGCGAGCTTGTCGGGGAAGTACTGGTACAGCGTGCCGACGCTGACGCCCGCGACCTCGGCGACGCGGTTGGTGGTCAGCGCCTCGGCGCCCTCGCCGACCAGCACGCGATCGGCGGCGATCACGATCGCCTCGCGGGTCACGCGCGCGCGATCTTGCGACGGCGCGCGGCGCGACGACGGACGCTTGACCTTCAGCACGCCGCCAGGATGCGCCACGCGGCGCGGTCCGATCAAGGACAGCCGCGGGCGGCGCGCGCGACGGCGCGATCGATCTTGGCGTCGAGCGCGGCGCGGTGGCCGTCGGGGCTCTGCCAGTCGTCGCGCTCGATCACCGCGATCAGCGGCGCGGTCGGCGTGGCGTCGGCGAAGCGCAGCGAGAAGGCGGGGTTGCCCTCCGACGTCGGGCGGACGTCGCAGCGCGGCGTCGGATCGGTGGTGCAGGTGATGCCGAAACCCTCGGCGGGATCGCCCGTCAGCGGGAAGAACGCGAGGGCGTGAGCGACCGCGCGGCCCAGATCGGACTGCACCACCGCCAGGCCCTTGCCGATCCGCAGCCGGCCGCACGCGTGCACGATCAGCTCGGCGCCGGGATCGCGCTCGCCGAGCGACTGGATCACGACGCCGCCGCGGCGACCGACCAGCGTCGACAGCCCGTTCGGGCTCGCGGCCGCCGCGACCACGCGCGCCGCGGCCAGGCCCGGCGCCAGCAGCGGCGTGAAGCGCTCGGGCGGCTCGCCGGTCGCGGGCCACCACAGCGCGGTCACGCGCGGCGCGTCGGACTGGCTCGGCAGCCACAGCTGCGACTCGAGCCATCGCAGGTTGGCGAGCGGGCTCGGGCAGGCCCGGGCGGCGGGGCGAAGCTGGGTCGGCGCGCACGGCCGCGGGCCGTTGATCCACTGCTCCCGCACCGCGAGATCGTCGAGGCGATCGACCGCGACGATCTCGATCAGCCGCTGATCGCGCTGGCCCGGGATGACGTCGAACAGCGGGCCGTCGGCGTCGCGCACCGCGAAGGCGGGGTAGCGCGCCCAGTCGGCGTCGCGCACGACCTCGTCGACGGTGAGGCCGGGCAGGACCGCGCGCAGCGCGTCGAGCGTGAGCGGCGTGGTCGCGGCGATCGGCCCGAATCGATCGGCGGTCGGCGCGAACGTCATCGGCGCGGCGGCATCGATCGCGGCGGCGCCGGCGTCGATCGGCGCCGCGGTCGCGTCGATCGCGTCGGTGGTCGTCGGCGCGCTGGTCGTGGTCGGCTTCGCGCTGCACGCGGCGGCGATCACCGCGAGCGCGATCGCCTTCATCGGAAGTCGGCCTCGTCGTGCGGCACGTAGCCGGTCGACCCGATGTCGAGTCGCTTCACCCGCGTCGGATCTTGCTCGTCCATGCATAGCGCGTAGATGCTGTACGCCTCGGCATCGAGCCCAATTCCGAGCAACTGACAGCACGAGTCCTTGCACTTGATGCGATCGGCGTCGACCAGGTAGTGATCGCTCGTGAAGTCGTCGATCGCGCGGCCGCGGGCCTTGGTGACGCGCTTGCCCTCGATCTCCACCGCGGCGTCGGGCGCGAGCAGCTTGCCGAACGTCCCCGAATCGCCCGTCGCCAGCGTCTCGATCGCTCGCTGCGCGCCCGCGATGTACGCGGGGATCGGCGGCGCCGTGACCGTCGGCAGCTGCGCCGCGGTGAGGCCGCATGCGGTGTCGGTCGCGGCCCGGGCGATCGCCGCGGCGCCGCGCGCTCCACCCGCCGCGGCGATCTCGTCGACGATCGCCCGCGCCCCGATCAGCTCCTTGGCGCGGCCCAGCGCGCACGCCAGGTCGTAGCGCGGCCGCACCGCATCGGGCCGCGCCTTCACCCGATCGATCGCCGTCGCGACGGTCACGTCGGCAGCGACGTCGTCATCACCGCGGTGGCCGAGCGCGTCGATCGGGAACAGCAGCGCCGGGCCGCCGACCTCGAGCGTGTACGTCTCGATCGCCTGCTCGTCGGCCGCGGGCGCGAACCGCGGCAGCGCCGCCAGCGCCGGATCGAGCGCGGGCTTGGCGGGGGCGACCGCCGCGGCCGCGGCCGCGGGCTTGTCGTCGGCCGCCGCGCGGTTCGGCGTGGGCGAGGAGCACGCGGCGAGGGCCGCGAGCGCGAGCAGCGAGACGATCGTCGGAGCGGACATGCGCGGCGAGATAGCGCGCCCGCGCCCGCGGCGATACTCGCGATCCGCGCCGCGATTCGTCCATGATCGCCACGCGCTACACCCGCGGCCCGGACTTGCTCACATTCGGCGCAACCCGTTCGGTCAGTTGTGCCGATCGATCGAGTCGTCGTACAGATCGGCGATGGCCGATGTTCCGACGCTGTACGAGTGGCTCGGCGGCATGCCCGCCCTCGAGAAGTTGACCGCGACGTTCTACGCCCGGGTGCCGCTCGATCCGGTGCTCGCGCCGGTGTTCGCCCACGCACCGCCGGCCCACGGCCAGCACGTCGCCGAGTTCCTCGCCGAGGTGTTCGGCGGACCGACCACCTACTCCGCCGAGCGCGGCGGTCACGCGGCGATGATCCGTCACCACCTGGCGCGCAGCCTCACCCACGTGCAGCGGCGCCGCTGGATCGAAGTCCTGCTCGAGTGCGCCGACGAGCTCGGCGTGCCCGACGATCCCGAGTTCCGCTCCGCCTTCGTCGCGTATCTCGAGTGGGGCACTCGCCTCGCGGTCATGAACTCGCAACCGGGCGCCGCTGCCGTCGAGGACGCGCCGATGCCGCGGTGGGGCTGGGGCGAGGTCGGCGGGCCGTACCAGCCCCCGACCTGATCAGCGGACCGTGAGCCGCAGGTGCGCGGTCGCGGTGGTCGACTGGCCATCACCGTCGGTGACGGTGAGCGCGATCGTCGCGGGGCGATCGCCGCGGAAGCGCACGACCGGCATCGGCGAGGTCGCGCGACCGCGCTCGAAGCGGACCTCGTCGCCGCCGATGTCCCAGGCGTAGGTCAGCACCGCATCGCCGCCGGGATCGTCGATCGGATCGGCCGACGTGGTGCCGTCGAGCGTGACCTCGGTCTGGAAGCCGTCGTTCTCGAGCACCGCCTCGGGCGTGACCACGATGCGCGCGACCGGCGGGTGACCGTCGTCGACCGCACAGGCCGCGAGTCCGAGCCCGACGAGGGATGCCAGCCAGTGCGCCACGGCCGCGTGGTAGCATGCCGCCTCGTGGGAGCCCAAGCACGACGTGCGCGTGCGAGGACGATGCTGGAGCAGCATCTGGGGCGGGTCTACAACTTCGCGCTGCGAATGGCGCTCGATCCCGCGCGCGCCAGCGGCGTCGTCGAGGAGACCTTCCAGCGCGCGGCGTCGGCGCTCGACGAGCTGCCCGACGACGATCACCGCGCCCACCTGTGGCTCCTGAAGATCGCCAGCCATGTCGCGACCAAGCGGCTGCCGCGCAGCCCCGAGGTCAGCTTCGATGTCCTCGACGAGACCCTGCGCAGCGAGGCGACGCGCACCGACGTCGTGCGCTCGCTGACCGACCCGCAGCGCGACTTCCTCTTGTGGGAGCTGAAGCAGGGCTGCATGACCAGCGTCGTCAACTGCCTCGGGCCGGGCGAGCGCGCCGCGTTCATCGCCGCGCAGATCATGAAGCTGACCGACGACGACGCGGCCAAGGCGCTCGGCGTCACCGTCAGCGCCTACCGGGTCCGGCTGTCGCGGGCGCGGCAGAAGATCGGCGACTACCTGGCGCCGCGCTGCGAGCACATCGATCCGCAGAACCCGTGTCGCTGCCCGGCCCGCGTCGGCACCGCGCTGCGCAAGGGCTTCATCGCGCCGATCGCGCCGACGCAGGGCGTCGTGACGCTGCGCAAGGCCGCCGTGCCCTACGGCCGCTACGGCGCCGGTCACGGCGGCGACGACGCACCGCAGCGCGACATCGCGACGATCTACGGTCACCTGCCCGAGCCCGAGCTGCCGACCGGGTTCCTCGACCGCCTGATCGAGCGCGTCGACAGCGGCGCCTGGGACTGATTCGCTATAAAGTCGGCGCCGATGAACCCGCTAGACAGCATCGCTCGCGCGCTCGTGGCTCCTGGCAAGGGCATCCTGGCCGCCGACGAGAGCGCCGGCACGATCAAGAAGCGCTTCGACACCATCCAGCTCGATCCGACCGAGGAGAACGGCCGTCGCTACCGCGAGATGCTGTTCACCACCGAGGGCGCGGCTCGCCACATCAGCGGCGTGATCCTGTTCGACGCCACGATCCGACAGTCGACCGCGGGCGGGGTCCGCTTCGTCGAGCTGCTCGAGCAGCAGGGCATCATCCCCGGCATCAAGGTCGACGCCGGCACCAAGCCGCTGCCCGGCAGCCCGAAGGAGCTGATCGCCGAGGGCCTCGACGGCCTGCGCGCGCGCATGGCCGCCTACCGCGAGCTGGGCGCGAAGTTCGCCAAGTGGCGCGCGGTGATCGACGTCGGCCCGGGCCTGCCGTCGGCGCTCGCGCTGCGGGCCAACGCCGAGGCGCTCGCGCGCTACGCCGCGACCTGCCAGGAGGAGGGCATCGTCCCGATCGTCGAGCCCGAGGTGCTGATGGACGGCGACCACGATCTGGCGCGCTGCGAGGAGGTCACCACCGAGACGCTCCACGAGGTCTTCGACGCGCTGTATCACCACAAGGTCCGACTCGAGGGCATGCTGCTCAAGCCCAACATGGTCATTTCCGGAATCAAGTGTCCGGACCAGGCCAGTGCCGATGAGGTCGCCGACGCGACGATCCGCTGCTTCCTGCGCACCGTGCCCGCCGCGGTCCCCGGCATCGTGTTCCTGTCGGGCGGCCAGGGCGACGTCCAGGCCACCGCCAACCTCGACGCGATCAACCGCAAGGGACCGTTCCCGTGGGCGGTCAGCTTCTCGTACGGCCGCGCGCTGCAGGCGGCGTCGATCGCCGCGTGGGCCGGTCGCGACGACAACCTCGGCTCCGGTCAGAGCGCGTACCTCCTGCGCGCGCGCATGAACGGCCTCGCCCGCCTCGGGCAGTGGGCCGCCGACGCCGAGCGCTGAGTTTTTCGAGCACCCGGTGCGTGGTGCGCGCGATCGCGCCATGCTCGGACGGGGGGCCGTGGTGCGAGCGCGGTCCGGATCGCCGACGCGGCGCTGAAGTGCGGTGTCGGACCCTGAGCAGCCCGAGCACGCGCGAGCGGCGTGGTGGGACCCGCAGGTCCCGGCCCGCGCGTGGTTCTGCGGGGCTGGGCGCGGCGCGCTTCGTGCTGTGTAGGCGCGCATGTCGCGAACCTGCCTGTCCGTGCTCCTGCTCCTCGCCGCGCTGGTCGCGGTGGCGCCGACCTTGCCCGCCGCGCACGCCCAGGGCTACATCGAGCGAAAAGACAATGACAACGTCGGCGTGATCGAGCGCGCGCTGGCGAAGATCGCCAGAGATCCATCGCTGTTCGACGGCCGGGCGATCCCGCGCGGCGCCGATCTGGCGCGGGTCGGCGAGCTGGTCGAGCGCCTCGACGACCAGCTCGGGGTCGCCAAGAAGCACCACGGCGAGCTGTCGGCGGCGGGCCAGGCCCGGCCCGCCGTGCAGGCGCTGATGAAGCGATGGAGCGAGCTCGCCGCGTACCACCAAGCGTTGGCCCCCGTGTATCAGGCGGCGTCGACCGCCGCCCGCGACCAGGCCGCGCGCCAGGCCGCCGCCGACGCCGATGCCCGCGCCCGTGGCATCGCCGCGTGTGAGGCGTTCAACAAGGAGCTGCTCGCCGATCCCAGCGAGCGCGAGCGCCTCGATCGGG
>JAYTAJ010000345.1:0-4334 GCA_043737575.1 Myxococcales bacterium
GCGCTCGAGGCGGTGATGCAGGCGACGATCGATCGGCTGTGGGCCGACGACGATCCCGCCAGCGAGCGCACGCTGCGGCTGCTGAAGAACATGCTGACCGCGATGTTCCCGTCGGACCGCGCGATCACGCCGCGCGAGGCGATGGCGGCGGGCGAGCGCGCGGTGAAGGCGGTCTACATCCACTCGCACATGGACGAGGAGACCTTCGACACCGAGCGCGCGATGGACTGCTGCGACTCCAACTGTTACGCCGACGGCTCGACCATCCCGGTCTGCAACTACAACGTGCTGTATCGCGACAAGGAGCCGCGCTTCAACGTCACGCCCGCGGTGTGGAACCAGCGCCGCGGCGGCCACAAGCTGCGAGTGCTGCGATGACGGCGCGCCGCCTCGAGGGCAAGCGCTGTCTCGTCACCGGCGGCACCCGCGGGCTCGGGCTCGCGATCGCGCGCGCGTTCACCCGGCACGGCGCCAAGGTCGCGATCACCCATCGCCGCGATCGCGCCGACGCCGAGGCCGCGGTCGCGGCGCTGACCGCGCTCGGCGGCGAGCCGCTGGTGTTCCAGGGCTCGGTCGCCGACGGCGCCCACGTCAAGGCGACGGTCGCGGCGGTGACCGCGGCGTGGGGCGGCGTCGACGTGCTGGTCAACAACGCCGGCATCACGCAGATCTTGCCACTGGCGCTGATCGAGGAGGAGGACTGGGATCAGGTGATGGACGTGAACGCCAAGGGCGCGTTCCTCTACGCCCGCGCGGTGCTGAAGGGGATGATCCGCGCGCGCGCCGGCCACATCCTCAACATCGGCACGTTCGCGTCGGAGCGCGTGATCGAGGCGCCGATCCACTACGCCGCGGCCAAGGCGGCGCTGCGCGGGCTCACCGACGCCTTGGCCCGCGAGGTCGGACGCTACGGCATCCAGGTCAACCTGCTCGCGCCCGGGCTGCTCGACGTCGGCCTGGCGCAGATGCTGCCGAAGCATCGCGTCGGCGAGTACGTGCGGCAGGCCGCGCTCGGGCGGGTCGGCCGCGCCGACGAGATCGCCGAGCTGGCCGCGTTCCTGGTGTCCGACGAGAATCGCTTCATGGCCGGCGCCAAGATCGTCGCCGACGGAGGTCTGTGATGAGCGACGCGATCCTGCGGGGCGGCTGGGCCGCGTATCGCGACTTCGTGAACCCGATGGTGACGTTGCGGGCCGAGCTGCTCAGCGAGCCGGTCCGGGTCAGCGAGGTCGTCGACGGCCAGCTCATCGACGACCGCGGCCCGGTCGAGGACTTCCACGGCACGCAGACGTTCGGCCACCGCAACCCGGTCGTGACCCAGGCGGTGCAGGAGTTCCTGACGTCGCCGTCGCCGAACTGGTTCCCGTCGCGAGTGAACCCGTACGCGGGCGCGCTGGCGAAGGCGCTGTGCGATCGATCGGCGCGGACGTCGATCGGACCGCGGCCGGCCTACGACAACGTGTTCTTCGCCAACTCCGGCTCGGGCGCGGTCGAGGCCGCGATCAAGCTCGGCCGCGCGGCGACCCATCGGCCGCGGGTGCTGTCGATCGACGGCGCCTACCACGGCTGCACGATGGGCAGCTGCGCGCTGATGAAGCCGGGGATGTTCCGCGATCCATTCGGGCCGCACCTGCCGGGCGCCGCGGCGCTGCCGTTCGGCGACGTCGACGCGCTGGCCGCCGCGCTGCGCGAGGGCGACGTCGCGGCGCTGGTGATGGAGCCGATCCAGCTCGAGGGCGGCGTCCGCACCCCGCCGCCTGGCTACGTCGACGCGGCGTGCGAGCTGACGGCCAAGCACGGCACGCTGCTGGTCGCCGACGAGATCCAGACCGGCCTCGGGCGGACCGGCCGCTTCCTCGCCAGCGAGGTGTGGGCGCGGCGGCCCGACGTGGTCGTGCTCGGCAAGCACCTCGGCGGCGGGCTGGTGCCGATCTCGGCGATGCTGACCCGCAGCGAGCTGTTCGAGCGCGCCTACGGCGGTCACTACGCCGCCGCCGAGTCGCACAACACGACGTTCGGCGGCCACGCGCTGGCGTGCGTCGCGGCGCTGGCGACGCTCGACCTGCTCACCGACGACGTGATCGCGCGGGTCGGCGCGCTCGGCGCCAGCTTCCGCGGCCAGCTGGGCAAGACCCTGGCGCGGCACCCGCTGTTCGAGGACGTGCGCGGCGACGGGCTCCTGGTCGGCATCGGCCTGCGCACGTCGGATCATCCGTGGCTGTCGTTCGAGCACTTCGGCGTCGACGGCCTCGCCGATCAGCCGTCGGTCGGCGTGATCCTGTGCCACCGGCTCTACAAGCGCGGCTTCTACTGCTTCGCGTGCGGCCACGACTGGCGGATCCTGCGCATCCTGCCGCGCTTCAACATCGCCGCCGAGACGCTCGATCGCTTCGTCGCGACGATCGATGAGGAGCTCGAGTACGTGAGCGGCCTGCTATGACCGCGCCTCGTCACGCGCTGGTCCTCGGCGGCACCGGCGCGGTCGGCGGCGCGGTGCTGCATGAGCTGACCCGACGCGGGGTCGCGGCGACGTTCACCTATCATCGCTCGGCTGCGCGCGCGGCGGCGCTGACCGCCGAGCTCGGCCACCGCGGCGTCGCGGTCGACCTCGCCGATCCGGCGGCGGTGGCGGCGATGCTCGACGGGCTCGATCGCGACGGCGTCGCGCCCGACGTGCTGATCACCTGCGCGGCGGTGAGCCCGGGGGGCGAGCTGGCGGCGCTGGCGCTGGCCGACTGGCGCGCGTGCTTCGCGGTGAACGTCGACGCGACCGCCCAGGTCTGCGCGTGGTTCGCGCGGGCCGGACGCGGCGGCGACATCGTGCTGGTCGGCGGGCTCGATCGCGGTCAGTCGCTGCCGCTGCCGGTCGCCTACGCGGCGAGCCAGGGCGCGCTGGCGACCCTGGCGATGGCGCTCGGCCACGAGCTCGGCGATCGCGGCATCCGCGTCAACCTGGTCGCGCTCGGCGTGCTCGACAGCGGGCTGTCGCGGCAGCTGTCGACGGCGCGGCGCAAGGACTACCAGCAGTTCAGCGCGCTGCGGCGCGAGGGCACGCCGGCCGAGGCGGCGCGGGTGATCGGGTGGCTCGCGCTCGAGAACAGCTACGTGCAGGGCAAGGTCATCGCCGCGAACGGGGGCATCTGATGGACACCGAGACGACGGCGCCGCGCGTCTATCGCGGCCGCGGCATCTGGTACTTCGACGGCAAGATCAAGTGCCCGCTCGCGGGCATCGGCGATCGCGCCGCCTTCGACGGCAACCGCCTGGTGATCGAGGACGATCGCCCGACCGTCACGATCGATCGCGCGCGGGCGCAGATCGAGGTCGTCACCGCGGGCAGCTACCCGACCAAGGCGCTGGTCGCCGATCTGACGTTCCTCGCCGACGGCGTGACCGCGCGCGGCGATCGCGTGCCGCTGGCGATCCACCTCGAGATCTTCCGCGACGGCGATCGCTTCGTGCTCGATCTGCACCGCCACCTGCGGACCCAGGATCCGCTGGTCGACGCCGAGTTCGAGGCGTTCACCGTGATCGCCGACGACGGCCGCACCCGCCAGACCGTGCTCGATCGCGGGATCGTCCTCGGCCTCATCCGCAAGCCGTCGCTCACCCATCGCATCATCAAGGCGTTCATGGCGATGAAGGATCACGCCGAGGGCGTGACGCAAGATCTGTCGAAGCCCGGCTTCGCGGTCGCCGACTTCGAGATGGGCTTCGGCCTCGGGCCGCTCGCCAAGATGCTGGTGCGGGCGCGGCTGACGTCGTTGCGCCCGGCCGCGGATCTCGGCGACGCCCGCACCGCGGGAGAGCTCCTGGCGCGCGGCGCGTGGGAGCTGGAGGTGACGGCGCTCGCCGAGAAGTACCTGTCCGACGTGATCAAGCGCGACCTCATGCTGTACGGCCTCGAGGACGTGCCGCTCCTGCAGTCGGTGCGCGAGCGCGGCCTGACCCGCGGGCAGAAGCTCGCGTTCCGCTTCGACGGCGACCACGGCGAGATCCGCCTCGACGGCGTCACCGCGCCGATGCCGGGCGCGCCCAACGTCGCCCGCGCCTATCTCGAGTTCCACATGCTGGGCGGGCTGCTCGCCGAGCACGCCGAGCGGTTCGTGCGGCGACTACCGCGGTGACGGCGCGCCGCGATCCCGGCGTCGCCGCGACGCGCGGGCTGGCGATCCTCGGCGTGATCGCGGCCCACGCCGCGCTGTCGTACCTCGACACGCCGATCGGCTGGGCGGTGCGCGACTCGTCGCGCTGGCTCGGAGCCGACGCCGCGGTTTGGATCGCGCGGCAGTTCCTGATGCCGACGTTCTTCCTGGTCGGCGGCATGGCGGCGG
>JAYTAJ010000346.1:0-1834 GCA_043737575.1 Myxococcales bacterium
CTTGTGCCAGTCCTCGCCGAACTCGCCGCCGCCGCGCAGGTTCGGGATCGCGATCATGCCGCCGCGCTCGAGCCACACCGCGCGCGACGACGAGAAGCCGGGCGTCAGGCTGACGTTGAAGCCGCCGTAGCCGTACAGCAGCACGCGGTTCTGGCCGTCCTTCACCGCGTCCTTGCGGTGCAAGAGGTACATCGGGATCTCGGTGCCGTCCTTGCTCGGATAGCGGACCTGCTCGACGGTGATGTTCGACATGTCGATCGGCAGCGTCACCCGCGCCCACTCGGTGACCTTGCCGGTCTTGATCGACGTCTCGTAGGTGACCGACGCGTCGGTGAACGACGAGAAGCCGAAGTAGCCGGTGTCCTCGTCGGGATTCCCGCCGATGCCGCCGGTGCTGCCGTACGGCGGCAGCGCGACCTTGCGCACCAGCTTGCCGTCGAGCGAGCGGATCTCCATCGCGCTCGACACCTCGTGCAGGTAGGTCAGCACCAGGCGGCCGCCGACCACGGCGACGCCCTCGAGGGTGTCGGCGGTCTGGGGAATGAGCTCCTTCCACTGCGCGCGGGCCGGCTTCTTCGGGTCGACCTTGTAGACGCGGTAGCGCGGCGCGCCGTCGTTGGTCGTGACGTAGAACGCGTCCTTCCACGCGGTGACGTCGAAGTTGGCGTCGATGCCGACCGCGAGCGGCTGCCACGTCGCCTTGTCGGTCCGCTTCAGATCCCTGAAGTACAGATCGCTCGAGTTCCAGCCGTGCTGGATCGTCGCGAACAACCAGCGGCCGTCCCACGACACGCTGCCGCCGAGGAAGGTCTGGGGATCCTTGGTCGCGGGGTGGATGATCGCATCGGTGGCGGCGTCGGTGCCGACCTTGTGGAAGCGCACCTCGGCGAAGCCGGGGCGATCGGCGACGGTGACGTCACCGCCGATCGGCGGCACCCACGTGTAATAGAAGCCCTTGCTGTCGGGCGTCCACGACGAGCCCGAGTACTTGGTGCCCGGGATGGTGTCGGCCAGATCCTTGCCCGACGCGACGTCGCGGATGTGGGTGACGGTCTCGTCGGCGTTGTTCTCCTTCTTGGCGTACGCGACGTACTTGCCGTCGCGGCTCGGCCACCAGCCGCCGAGGCCACTCGAGCCGTCGGTGCTCCAGGTGTTGGGATCGAACAGCACCTGCTCGGCGCCGGTCTTGCCCTGCTTCCAGTAGACGACCGTCTTCTCCTTGTCGGCGTGCTTGCGCGTGTAGAAGTAGCGGCCGTTGCGGTGGGTCGGCGCGCTGATCGCGTCGAAGTAGAAGACCTCCTTCAGCCGCGCTGCGATCGCGTCGCGGCCGGGCAGGGCGGCGAGCTTGCCGCGCGCGAAGTCGTCCTGCGCGTCCATCCACGCGGCGACCTCGGGCTGGTCGGCGTCCTCGAGCCAGCGGTACGGATCGGTGACGCGCTGGCCGTGGAGATCCTCGACGAGATCGTCGCGGCGCGTCGGCGGGTAGGGCTTGGTCACGGCGGGCGGGTTCTCCACGACGGGGGGCAGCTCGGGGGTGACTTCGGGATCGACCGGCTCGGCGACCGGGATCGTCGCGGTCGTGGTGCTCGACGGCGGGCAACACGCGGCGAGCGTGAGCATCCCGAGCGTGGCGATCGACGCGAGCGTCGCGGCGAGGAGGGGCGTGCGCATGCGCGGGACGGTAGCATCCTGTCGCGCCGCGTGGCAGCGCGCCAATCAACGCGTGGCGCACAGCCATGCGACCATCGTGCGACAGAGCGCGCCGTCGCAGGCCTGGTCGAAGCGCGCGAACATCGGCGCGGTGTTCAGCTCGAGGAACACCAGCGAGCCGTCG
>JAYTAJ010000347.1:0-10001 GCA_043737575.1 Myxococcales bacterium
GCGCTCCGAGACGTGTGAGCTCGGAGCGTCGAAAGCGTGCGCTGATCACCGCGGTCCGCGCGCTCGAGAACCGCGGTCCGGACCACCGTGGGCGGTTTCGATGCCGACGGCCTAGTCGCCCAGGTGGCGCCGTCGGGGATGACCCGGTTCCAGCTGGCGAGCGCGAGGCTGGGCACTCGCGAACTGACGTTGTCGGAGCTGACGCTGGTGGACGACTGATTCGCGGCGGCGCTTTCGCGGTGTTGCCTTCGATGAAAGCACCGAAACATTCTTCTGACCAACACTGTGAGCGGCTGTCGCGGCCGGGCTACGAGAAGATGGTGGCGGGCGTGACCCTGGCCGGCGACGAGGTGACGACGGGACCCGAGCTGACGAAGCCACTCGACTACGAGACGTTTCGGTTCCCCGATCCGCAGCCGTTGCCGACGTTCTACCGGCCGGATCGCGAGATGCAGCTGGCCGCCACCGCGACCGGCGCCAACGCCGCCGCGCCGCAGCGCGCCGGCACCGGCCGGACGTTCGCGCCGCCGCGCCGCTCGATCTGGCGCCGGCCGCCGGCCGCGGCGCGACCGCGCTGGCGTTGAAGTCGTACCTGGCGAGCAACCCGGCCGCGCGCGGCATGGTGCAGGTGGTGCCCCGCTTCGAGGTCCAGGAGCTGCTGCCGTGACGCCGCGGTCGTGTGTAGACTGCGTCCTGACCAGACCGACCAGACCCACATCGATCCCGCCACGTGCGACCCGCGCGGCGTTGACAACGATATCCGTGGCAGTGCAGAGTGACCGCATGTGTTGCTGGGTGGCGGGAGAGCGTCGGGACTGGCGTCGCGGCCGATCATGGGCGACCAATGACCAGATCTCGTCGCATGCCGGCAATGATGGCCTCATCGGTGCTGCTCTCGGGGGCGACCTGCGGACACGGCCAACCACCGGAGCGGCCCGCCCCATCTGTGAGCCGATGCCGACCGAGGGATACGAGCACGTCCGCGCGATGCCGCGGCTGCCCAAGGCCGCCTATGGCAACCTCGATTACAAGCTGCAGATGATCGTCCGGGGCATGGAGCAGCGCGTCTTCGGCGCGGGCGAGAAACCGCTCCCGGAGATCGTTCCACGCACAGGCCGAGTACCGGCCAATGACGTCGGGCCTCGCACATCGATCACACCACGTGCGATGAACGGCCGTTGCGTTGACAACGCGATCCGCGGCAGTGCAGAGTGACCACATGTTGGTGCTTGGTGATGGGGGAGGTTTCATACAACCTGCGCGACAGGCTTCCGCCCGCGGTGGCCGTCGACATGATCTCGACCGAGCTGCTGCTCGAGCCGGCCAGTCCGCGGTTCGTGATCGCGGTCGCGCTACCGGCGCCCCATCGAGGCGCCCGGTGATCGCGGCCCGCGGGTTCATCCTTGCTGCGGTGCTGTCGTTCGGCGGCACGCCGGCTGAGGCCCAACTGGCGGAAGAGCGCTGTCCACCGGCGCCCACCTTGGTCATCGACGGCACGGTGCTCGACGTAGCCGTGCCGCGGGCCCAGTGCTGGCCGGAGATCGCGGCGACCGGCGCTGAGACTTGTCTGACGGCCAGCGTGGCGCGTTGCGCGAACCAGGCCACCGCGGCCACCGCGACCATCCGGACGGCCGGACAACCGATCCGGGCGCTGACGCTGGTGCCGCCGTACCCTGGGTCGCCGCGCGCCGGCGACTTCCAGGTCTGCGCGATCCCGCCCGGCATTTACGACGTGGTGCTGTGTGCCGACGATGCCGAACCGATCGCCTGCGCGATCACCGTCGGCGCCAATCAGACGATCGCCGTCCGCGCCAGCCGTCCGCTGCCGACGGTGCGTGTTCGGGTTCGGGTCGACGCGGTCGTGATCGGTACGGCCGGGGCGGAGGTCACGTTCGACAGTGGCGCGCGAGCCCACCGCGTCGGCGAGCACGGCCGCTTCGAACTCCATCGCACCATGACCGTGAGCGATCTGCCGGCGCCGAGCGACTACGTCGAGCGCGATTGCTACCAGCGCCAGCCGGCGCCGGTCCGCGCGCGAGGCTGCGGGGGCTGCAGCAGCGGCGGCACGCCCGGCCTGCTGGGGATTGCCGCCGTCGTCGCGCTCCTGCGCACCCGGACGAGGCGCTGATGCACGTCTTTCCAACCCGCGATCTGCACCTGATCCTGGCCGCCGGGCTCGACGACGAGATGCATCTCAGCATGTTCGAGGACCGCCCACCGCCGGCCAGCCCGAGCTGGCGCGATCTGTCGATCGAGCCTGGGTTTATGCTCACCGCGATCGTCGCTGCCGACGCAGTAGGCCCGGCGGTCGCCTCGGTCCGTGGCTTGAGCGATCCTCCGGCCCCGGGCGATAGTCCGACCGGCTTGTCGTTCCGTCCGATCGCGGCGGGTAATCAGTTCTACGAGGTCTCGGTCATCGAGGCCGCGGTGTCCCGCACGTTCGTGCTCCGCGTCTCGGTCCATCCGGACATCGAGCGGATCTGGACCGCGCAGCCGACGATCACGGTCCTGGCCGGGGAGCGCAATCACGTCCTGACGGTCTTTGCCCAGTTCGCGCCGGGCGAGCGCTGGGACGTCACCGAGCACCCGTACCTCGACTACTCTTCGGACGACACGGCGGTCGCGACCATCGCGAACGGCCGCATCCACGGCCTGGTGGCCGGCATGTCCACCACGCTGCGAGTCTGGATCCGCGGTCGCGCTGCCACCACGACGCAAACCTGCACCGTGCAGGTCGTGGCAGCGGCGGCCCGATACGCAGCCGGAGAGATCGAAGTGCGCCTGCTCAATGCGCCGCGCGGCGCCACCCAGCGCTGTTTCGTGCTGTCCGAGGGCTATGCCGACCGTGCGGCTTTCACCGAGCACGCGAAGAAGGTCGTCGAACAGTGGCTGCGTGGGGAAGCCAACAGCCCGTTCCGCTACGTCAGCGACCAGTTCCGCGTGGTGTCGATCTTCGACGCGGTTCCCGCGCGGGGCATCGCTGTGGCCTGTCCGCTGGCGGTGTGGAGCGAAGATCCCGATCAGTCCGTCCCTTTGACGATGGCGCAGGTGTCCGGGGTGATCGGCACGATTCGCTATCAGCCCGTCCGCGACACCCGGTTCGGGCTGATGTACGGAGCGCGGCTGGGTGACCCGCAGGCGTCGGAGATCACCGGCGACGGCATCGACCATCTCGGCGAAGAGTGGCTGCGGCCCAACGGGGTCTACGTCGGGGCGGCCCCGTGGGGCCAACCGGTGCGCGTCGATCGCTCGATCACCGTGGATCACCGCCGGTTGCCGCCCCGCCGCGATGGCGCGGCCGTGCTCGATCCTCGAGAGGAGTTCACCGCCTTCCTGCGCCGTTACCTGCTCGCGCTGGGATTCACGGCGACCGACGAGGATCGCTTCGTGTTCTTGGTCGACGATCAGTTTCGTGGAGGCGCGCGGCTCTCGATCGCCGGGCTCGAGCCGGAGGTCAATCGGCGGGTCGCGATCACCTCCACAGGCGACGACGCCGGCTTCGACAACTGGGCGACGGTGGCAGACTCACCCTTTCTGTCGCGGAACCCGATCCGGCGGACGTTCCACGCCGGTTGGGTCGGCTCCAGCATGGTCCACGAGCTCGGCCACACCTATGGGCTGGGCGATGAGTACGAGTGGAAGCGAAAGACGGTCACCGCCACGGCGCAGGGGCGCGCCAACCTGCTGGGCTACGACAACCTGCAACTCCGCGCCGACGTCTTCACCTTCGGCAACGAGATCGCGGTCGAGCGGATCAAGTGGATCGCCGACCGCGTCGACAAGGCCAGCCGGATCACGATCGCGACCCGGGTCCCGGGCGCGCCGGGGTTCTACGACCTGATGGTGGCGGGCGAGCCGCGCGGCCTGTGGAAGGTGGACGAAACCGCGGTCATGCGGACGACCTACGGGGCGCCGCCTGAATCGCCGGATCCGCAGGTGCCACGGCTGATCGAGCGGCTGGTCACGGTCATCGAGGTGACCGATCTGGTCGTCAGTGTCTATGACCCTTCGTCGCTGCCGTTCGACGAGGCCATCCTGGGCGCTCACGGCGTGCTGTACGCGCCGCGGCGCATCGGCACCAACCGGGTGACGCTGATCGAGCCAGCGGTGATCGACTACCTGCGGGCCACCGATCAGATCTTCTCCAAGCCGCACGACTGCGCCTCGACGGATCCGAAGGCCGGAGACGAAGAGGTCCGCCCGCCGACGATCCCCGGCCTCAAGATGCCGAGTCGTCCGGCCGACCTCATCGGCCTCTACGAAGGCGGCTACGACGTCGCGTGCGGGGTTGTGCGCCCGAGCGGACGCTGCAAGATGCGCCGCAATGCGGTCTACGACCCCAAGAGCAGCACGGTGAAAGAAGTGTGGCCATTCTGTTTCGTCTGCAAGTTCATCGTCCTGGACCGCATCGATCCCGGCCAGCATGCCCGGCTCGACGACGAGTATCCGAGGGACTGCTGAGATGGCCATCGTCGACACCCTGGGTGGTCTCGTGCGCGGGCTGGCCGACGCGTTGGTCGATGTCACCGCGGCGATCACGAGCGAGGACGGCTTCCAGGAGTCGATGGTCGCGCTCGGCTGGGATGTGGCCAGCCGTCCGGGCCCGGTGGCCGGACTCGGCGCCGCCGCGGACGAGCTGATCCAGGCACGCCGCGCACTCTTCGGCAACGGTGATCCGTCACTGCTCGAGCTCGACCGTTTGCGCAGCGCCGTGACCGCGCTGGTCGACGGCCTGGATGATCTCGCAGGCGCCACCTTTCCGCCCGAGCTCGCCGGTACCAGCTTCGCCGCCGAGGTCGGTCGCCGGCTGGTCGAGCATGCGCTGCTCGACCACCTGTGGCGGGAGGAGCGCATCGCCTTCCACGCGCTGCGGGTGCTCGGCATCGTGCGGGTCCGCTACGTCGGCCCCGGCCCCGACCGCGCGTCGCACATCTCTCGCGAGATCCTGTGGGACAACATCCCGCGGCTGTTGCACCAGCCGGGCGAGGCGTATCGCGAGGCCTACGGGTGGGGCACCGCCGAGCTCGACGGGGAGGGACTCCTCGAGGCCGTTCAGGACTTGCTGTGCTCGCTCCGGTGGCCAGCCGCGCTCGAGCCGTTGCCGAAAGAGCTCATCGACGCGCTGGCCATGCGTGCCAACGCGGCGGCGGCGCCCGACATCGGCGTGAACCTCCGGCTTTTGGAGGAAGCGCACCCCGGTCTCGAGTCCACCGCTGGTCTGCGGTTCCTCGCGCTCCCGGCAACCCCCGGCCACCTGCCGGCCCTGGCGATCCTGCCGTTCGTGTCGGGGTCGCTCGACCGTCGCTTTCCGATCGATGAGCACCTCGACGTCGAGCTCGACGCCGATGTCGATCTGCAGGGTGGCGTCGGCCTCCGGCTATCGCCCGAGCAGGGCCTCGAGCTCGTGCTCGGCCTGGCCGATCCGGCCAACGCGGCCGTCGGTGCCGGCAAGATCGTCGCCGCGATCGACGTTCACGATCCGACCAAGTCCGAGAAGACGTTGTTGGCGACCGCGGGTGGTACGCGCTTCCTGGTCACGACCACCGTCGGGCGCGCCGGGGCCGTCGTCGATACGCTCGGCCGCCAGGAGCTGTATCTCGAGGTGGAGCTGAAGGACGCCCGCATCGAGCTGGCGTCCGGTGAGCACGACGGCTTCGTGTCGTCGACGCTGCCGAACAAGTCCCAGGCGTCGTTCTCCATGGCGCTGGTGCTGTCGACGATGCGCGGACTCTCCCTTCGCGGATCCGGGTCGCTACAGGTGCAGATCCCGGTCTCCGTCAGGATCGGGCCGGTCGAGGTGAGGGCGATCGGCGTGGCGATCGAGCCGATCGATCACGGCGTCACGCTCCGCCTCGATTCCGAGATCGGTGTCGCGATCGGCCCGGTGGCGGCCACGATCGTCGGTCTCGGACTCGAGGCAACGCTCAAGAGGCCGACGGCGCCGGGCTCCGGCCCGATCGACGTGACGCTGTCGCCGGCGGCGCCGCGTGGTGTCGGACTCGTGATCGACGCGGGCGCGGTGCGCGGCGGCGGTTTCCTGACGCGCGAGGGCGAGCGATACACGGGCGCGCTGGCGCTCGACGCGTACGGCGTGGCGCTGTCGGCGTATGGCGTGCTCGACACCGCGGGTGCGGGGTACTCGCTGGCGGCGGTGGTGTCGGCGGAGTTCTCGCCGATCCAGCTGGGGCTGGGGTTCACGCTCGACGGCGTGGGCGGGCTGATCGGGATCCACCGGCGGATCGACACCGACGCGCTGCGAGCGGCGCTGCGCGGGCCGGGGATCGGCGACATCTTCTTCGCGGCGGATCCGATCGCGCACGCGGGGCGGCTGACGGCGGATCTGGCGCGGTACTTCCCGGCGGCGCCGGGGCGGTACGTGTTCGGGCCGGCGGTGAAGGTGGGCTGGGGGACGCCGACGATCGTGGAGGGAGTGCTGGCGATCTTGCTCGAGGTGCCGTCGCCGGTGCGGCTGGTGGTGCTGGGCAGCGTTTCGGCGGCGTTGCCGACGAAGGACGCGCCGATCATTTTGCTGAACGTCGACGTGGTCGGCGAGGTGGACTTCGCGCGCAAGACAGCGGCGATCGACGCGTCGTTGCGCGACTCGAAGGTGGCGGGGTTCGCGATCACGGGCGATCTGGCGCTGCGGATGGGGTGGGGCGATCCGCCGAGCTTCGCGCTGGCGATCGGCGGGTTCCACTCGCAGTTCCGACCGCCGCCGGGGTTCCCGGAGCTGCGGCGAGTGCGGATCCCGATCGGCGCGGGCGACAATCCGCGGCTCGACATTCAGGGGTTCCTGGCGCTCACGTCGAATACGGCACAGGTGGGAGCGCAGATCGATCTGTACGCGGCGGCGGGGCCGCTGAACGTCATTGGCAATCTCGGGTTCGAGGCGCTGATCCAGTTCGTGCCGTTCTCGTTCCAGGTCGACCTGTGGGCCGGGGTGGCGCTGCGGCGCGGGACGCGGGTGCTCGCGGGCGTACATCTCGAGGGCACGCTGCGGGGGCCGAGCCCGTGGCACTTCGCGGGCGAAGCGTGCCTGTCGCTGTGGTTCATCGATCTGTGCGTGAGCTTCGACGCGACGTTCGGACAGGCGCGGCCGGTGGAGCTGCCGGAGCGGGTGATCTGGGATCAGCTGAAGCCGGCGCTCGAGGACGTGCGGAGCTGGAGCACGGCGATGTCGGCGGCCACCGCGCGCGCGGTGACGACCGCGGCGCCGCCCGGCGATGCCGCGGCGACGCGGATCGATCCGGCGGCGGCGCTGACGGTGCGGCAGAAGGTGGTGCCGCTGAACCGGACGATCGAGCGGTTCGCGCAGGTGGCGCCGTCGGGGGCGAATCGGTTCCAGGTGGTGAGCGCGAAGCTGGGTAATCGCGAGCTGACGTTGCCGGAGCTGACGTTCGTCGACGACTGGTTCGCGGCGGCGCAGTTCGAGGCGATGACGGACGCCGAGCGGCTGTCGCGGCCGGGCTACGAGAAGATGGTGGCAGGCGTGACCCTGGCCGGCGACGAGGTGACGACCGGGCCCGAGCTGACGAAGACGCTCGACTACGAGACGTTCCAGTTCCCGGATCCGCAGCCGTTGCCGACGTTCTACCGGCCGGATCGCGACATGCAGCTGGCCGGTACCGCGACCGGCGCCAACGCCGCCGCGCCGCTGCGCGCCGGCACCGGCCGAGCGTTCGCGCTGCCGCGCGGCACGCCGCCGCTGATGATCCTCGAAGAGGAGACCTTCGTGATCGCGACGACGAACGATCTGGTGCCGCGGTTCGATCTCGCGCCGGCCGCCGGCCGCGGCGCGACCGAGCTGGCGCTGAAAGCGTATTTGGCGACCCATCCGGCCGCGCGCGGCACGGTGCAGGTGGTGCCCCGCTTCGAGATCGGGGAGCTGCTGTGACCGATATCAACGCTGCCAACCGGTTTCTGTCGTGGGCGCGGCGTGGCGCCGCCGCCCAGATCGAGACCGTCGACCCGAGCGAGCTAGAGCCGGCGCGCGTGCGGGTGCCCATCGACCTCCGGTTCCAGGGCATCGCCGACCCCGCGCACACGTCAATCGAGCTGCTCGGCCCCGGCGACGTGGTCGCGCTCGACGTTCGCGCGATCGTTCGCACCTGGCCGCCGCCCGAGACCCGCGACGCCGAGCCCAACTACTTCCCGCTCGTCGAGCTCGATCAGGCCGATCTGCCGTGGCGGTACACGCCGCGCAAGGCAAACGCAGCGGGGCAGCTGCGGCCGTGGCTGTGCCTGATCGTGGTCGAGGACGGCGAGGGCACGTTCGAGCGGCCCGGCGGCGGTCGCGTCACCGACAAGGTCACGCTCCCGATCGACACCGCGATGCCGCGCGTCGATCAGTCGTGGGCGTGGGCGCACGTCCAGATCAGCGGCGACGACGCCGCCACCTCGGCGGTGGCGATCAAGACGCGGCCTGAGCACGTGGTCGCGCGCCTCTTGTGCCCGTGCCGCCTCGAGCCGAACAAGACCTACTGGGCGATGCTGGTGCCGACGTTCGAGGTCGGACGGCGCGCCGGCTTGCGCATCCGGCTGGACGAGACCGCCGACGATCTCATGCCAGCGTGGACCGAGACCACGCTGACCACCGCGCTCGAGCTGCCGGTCTACCATCGCTGGCGCTTCGGCACCGGTCAGGGCGGCGACTTCGAGACGCTGGTGCGCGCGCTGCAGCCGCACCCGCTGGCGTCGACGGTCGGCGTCCGCTCGCTCGACGTGAGCCAGGTCGGCACGCTGCCGCCGGCGGCTACCGAGGCGGTGCCGATCGGCGGCGCGCTGCGGGCACCGCTCGCCGAGCCGTGGGCGTGGCCGACCGATCAGGGCGAGCGCGCGATCTTCATCCAGGTGCTCGCCGCGCTGCTCGACTTCCCGGACGTGGTCCGTCAGCTCGGCGGCAGGCCGGTGGTGGCGCCGCCGCTCTACGGTACGTGGCACGCGCGGAGCTGGCGGCTGCAGTCGGGCGCGCCGCCGACGTGGTTCCGCGATCTCAACCAGGATCCGCGCAAGCGCCTGGCCGCCGCGCTCGGCACCGAGGTCGTGCAGGTCCTGCAAGAGGACCTGATGGCGTCGGCGTGGGAGCAGGTCGCCGGCATCCGCGAGGCCAACGATCAGCTCCGCAAGGCGCAGCTCGCGCGCGCGATCGCCCAGCGTCTGCATCGCCGCTTCCTCGAGCCGGGCAACGCCGACGCCGTGCTGACGTTCGCCGCGCAGGCGCTCGGCCACGTCCGGCCCGCGACCAGGACGCTGCGCGCGCTCGTGCAGAACAGCCCGGCGCGCCTCGCGCTGGTCGGCGGCGCGTTCCGCCGCGTCGCGCGCCGGCTCGGTCCGCTCGGGCGGCGCCAGCAGCGCGCGGGCCTCGACGACGCGCCGATCGTCACGCGCGTCAACGACGGGACCTACGACGGCGTGCTCGCCGCGGTGCCGCCGGTGTCGGCGGCGCTGCCGACGTGGGGCTGGGCGTCGACGCACATCGACGGCTGGCCGGCGGCGCTGAGCGGTCCGCCCACCGCGGCGCAGGTGCAGGCGCAGCCGCCGCAGACCAAGGCCGTGATCTGGGACCCCGAATACGGGACGCCGCCGACGTCGGATCCCGGGCCGGGGGGCGCCGACACGCCGTCGATGGCGCGGTTCCGCGCCGCCGCGATCGACTTCGCGGACCGCAACCTCGACGCGGCGAGCGGCGAGAAGCTCCATCGCCTCGACATGGCGGCGGTCCGCGCCGTCGCCGTCGCCGCGCTCGATCCCGCGGTCACCATCCCGGCGGCGCTACGCGACCGCATGATCGGCCGCCCCGGCTTCACCTGGAACCCGCCCGATCCGATCGAGCCGGTGATGGCGCACCCCGAGTTCCCGCAGCCGATGTACAAGCCGCTCGCCGAGCGATCGGCCGACTGGATCCTGCCGGGGCTCGCCGACGTCGCCGCCAACAGCGTCGGGCTCGCCGTCACCAACCCGGCGTTCATCGAGGCGTACATGGTCGGCCTCAATCACGAGAT
>JAYTAJ010000348.1:0-1832 GCA_043737575.1 Myxococcales bacterium
GTCGCGCGACGGCGACTGCAGGCGACCCGGCAGCCGCGGCGCCAGCTTGTCGAGCGCCCGCGACCCGACGTACTTCGCGGTGCTCTGGCGGTAGCGGGCGAGGAACCCGCGGACCTCGTCGGTGCTCTGGCCGAGCTGGTAGAACGACCGCGACGTCGGACCCAGCGCCAGCCGGCCGCCGACGTCGAGCCGCGCGGCCGGCAAGAACACCCCGAGCACGCAGGCCAGCGCGCACACGACGGCAGCTTGGGCGGCGATTCGCACGACGCGAATCCTACCCCGTTGTGCGATGCTCCGCTGATGCGCCTCGCCGTGCGGCTCCGCCCGCTCTTGTGTCTGACCGCGTGTCTGGTTGCGCTCGCCGGGTGCGGCGAGGACGACCCGCCGCCGTTCGAGGTCCGCGCCAGCGTCGAGCAGCTCCACGTCACCCACGCGCCGCCCGCCACCGAGCTGGCGGTGGTCGATGGCACCGGCGCCCAGGTCGCGGTCGCGATCACCGACGAGCTCGGCAGCCTGATGTTCCGCAAGCTCGCGCCCGGCTCGGGCTATCGAGTGAAGACCACGACCGCGACGCCGGCGCTGTCGACCGGACCGTTCGAGGTCATGTCGTACGAGTCGAGCCTGCCGCCGCAGCGCTTCTACAGCGACCAGCGCCTCGAGGCGGGCTACCAGTACATCACCACCCGCGACGGCACGACGCTGTCGGCGTACATCACGTTCCCGGCCGGCGACCCGCCGTATCCGACGGTGGTGAGCTACTCGGGCTACGAGCCGTCGAAGCCGGGCGCGCCGGTCGACGACGGCACGCTGTCGGGGCTGTGCGACAGCCTGCCCGTGATCTGCGACGCGCCGAACGATCCGTCGTCGCTGATCGCCGCGTTCTTCGGCTACGCGACCGTGAACGTCAACATCCGCGGCACCGGGTGCTCGGGCGGCGCCTTCGACTTCTTCGAGACGATGCAGCTGCTCGACGGCTACGACGTGATCGAGACCGTCGCGGCGCAGCCGTGGACGATGAACGGCAAGGTCGGCATGGTCGGCCTGTCGTACCCGGGCATCACCCAGCTGTTCGTCGCCAAGACCCGGCCGCCGCACCTCGCGGCGATCACGCCGCTGTCGGTGATCGGCAGCGCCCACACGACGATGCTGCCGGGCGGCATCTTGAACGACGGCTTCGCGACCAGCTGGATCACGCGGGTCATCTCGAAGGCGCAGCCGTACGGCCAGGGCTGGGAGCAGGGCATGGTCGACGCCGGCGACAAGGAGTGCGCCGAGAACCAGCTCCTGCACCTGCAGTACGTCGACAACGTCGAGCAGGCCCGGCAGATCACCTACTATGATCCGGCCGAGCACGATCGCTACAACCTCGCGACGTTCGTCCACCAGATCGACGTGCCGGTGTTCCTCGCCAGCGCGTGGGAGGACGAGCAGACCGGGCCGTACTTCTTCACGATGCTCGACAAGTTCACCGGCTCGCCCGCGGTGCGCATGACCGTCTACAACGGCGTCCACATCGACGCGTTCCAGCCCGAGATTCTCGAGGAGTGGATCTCGTTCCTCGAGCTGTTCGTCGCCGAGCGGGTGCCGGTCGATCGCCCGGTCGCGCGCGGCCTGGCGCCGCAGCTCTACGACACGGTGTTCGGGACCAACACGCTCCAGGTGGGCGCGAGCCGGTTCGGCGGCGCCGCCAGCCACGAGGCCGCGATCGCGCTGTGGAAGTCGGAGCCGAAGCTGCGGGCGCTGTTCGAGAGCGGCGCGGGCGGCAACACCCTCGGCGCGCCCGAGCCGACCTTCGAGCACTCGTTCACCGGCTGGCCGCCGCCCGAGACCAC